>JAITPZ010000080.1 GCA_031289165.1 Synergistaceae bacterium | reverse complement strand
ATTCTCTGTATTTTGGAGGCCACCTGAAGCTCGGTCCGTACCCGCTCCTTCTCGCCGGCGATCTTCCGTATTTCGTCGGAGTAATCGGCGAGCCTGTCGGTCATCTCGTTGAAGGACTCGGACAGGTCCCTCAGATCCTCGCCAAACTCCACCTTTATTCTGTCGGTAAAGCCTCCGGAGGATATCTGCCTTATCTCGCGGCTCAGTTCCAAGAGCGGTTTCACGATCCTGCGCGTCATCCCGGACGAGGCGAGGGTACCGACGACGATGACTGCGATCACTGGGACTATGAGAACATCGTACATGAATGTGTGAGCCGCGACGTGAGAGTTGCCGAAGTCGAATCTGAAGGACAGCAGGTACAGCACGAGGCCGACGCTGCTCACGGCCAGCGCGAACGAAAAGTAATAGAGGAACAGCGTGTACTTCTGGACGATGGTCTTCCGGACCCTGCCTGTCGCGTAGAGAAACCAGGGGACCAGCATCGCGGACGCGATGTAGTTCGAGACGATGATGGACACGCAGAGCCTCTCGAACTCGGTCGCGAGGTTCGCGCCAAACGCCAGAGCCTCCACGAACGCGGCGTAGAACGTCCCGGCGGCGATGGCGAACAGCATGAACACGTAGAGCCGGCCAACGTCCTCCGGGTTGTCGAAACGACGGTTCTTCCTTCCGAACAGCCCCATCATCAGACCATAAATTCCGTTGCAGACCGAAAACGACGCGGCGAACCGCAACGCCCCGGTCCCGGAAAGAGCGTCGCCCAGGATATTTCCGAGGAGCCCGATCAGAAACCCCGCTCCCGGTCCGGCAAGATACCCCGACAACATGGGGATCGCCACCTGAACGCGGATCTGATAGACCTCCAAAAGAGGAACGAAGGACGTGAGTGCGTTGCAAAGTGCGAACAGTAATGTCGCTCCAACGATAAAAACAGCGTATCCGCACCGTATCCCCGCGTCCTTTTTCTCCGGGCTGTCCGGCATTATCGTCACGCGGGCGTCAGGCGCGTTCAACGAACTTCACCAGGGTCAGCACGTTACGGCCACCCTCCCGCGAGTATCGCACTTCATCCATAACGGACCTCGCGATAAAAATTCCCAGTCCCCCGATCTCCCTCTCCACGCCGGAAACGAGATCCGGAGGCGCGGCCGTCAAAGGATTGAAGGGCGCTCCCCGGTCCTCGAAACGCAGCTCCAGCAGCCCGTCCCCCGCGCTCAGTTCGACAACGACGGCATCTCCGGCGCTTTTGGGCGGAACGTCTCCGTAAGCGTATTTCACGATGTTCGAAAAAATTTCGTCCGCCGCCAGCTCCATGACCGTAAAATACTTTTCAGGCGCCTCGCAATCATGGAGCGCCTCGGATAAAAAAGCGCAGAGCCCGTTTATCTGGTCAGGGTTGGCCCTGAATGCACGGGCCGTTTCCATCCGTTTCATCCCCGGGAACGCAAAAAACCGGCTCACTCTTCGATCGTCAAAAATTTCGTGAAGGCGGTCATTTTAAACACTTCCATGATGCCCGGCGCGACGTGTCTCAATTTCATCCCACCCTGCGCGGACATTTTTCTGTGCAGCAGCAGCAGCGTTCTCAGACCGGCGCTCGAAATATACTCCAGAGCCGCCAGGTCGAGCACCAGTTCCCGGACACCGTCAAGATCCGCCAGATCCGCCTCCAGTTCAGGCGCGGTCGTGGTGTTCAGCCTTCCCGAAAGGACAACTGTGAGCGCCCCATCGTCTCTTCGCTTTTCGATCTGCATCGGCAACTCTCCCTTACAGCAAAAATACCCGGCAGGGGTCACAGGCCCCTGCACCCCAACTATAAAACAACAGTTTTAAAATTTTCCGGCCAGTTACGGTGGGACGAGCAGAGCGCCATGCTGTAACCCTCCAGATCGTACAGGCGAAGGAAAAGGAAAAAACCCGGATCGGAGACGATACGCGCTTCATGTCCCCTGATCCTTACGCCGAAACTAGTCGGATCCATCGAAAATCCGGCGCCCCGCATCTTCATATAGCTTTCCCTGAGCGTCCATATGCCGAAGAACGTCCCCGCGGTCGGGTCACGCTCAAAGGCGGCGCGTTCGTCGTCGTTGAACGAGACGCGCGACAGGGCATGGTAATCCTCTTCGATCCACTTTTCCAGGTCCACCCCCACCGGTTCGTCGTCCACGGCAAGCGCCACGCAGTCGCCGGAGTGGGAGAGATTGAAGTGCGGCCCGCCGGCCGCGTAAGGTTTGCCCCACTCCCCGTACAAAATTTCGGGCGCGCCCAGAACTTTATGGAGCAGCAGCCCCGCCGCCAGCGAACGCAGCCGATCCGCCTCCCTCGCGAGGCTCGATATTTTCCGCGCCCGTTCGGGAAAGGCCGAGGCCATTTTTTCCATCGCTCCGCGGACATCCCGGGCGACGCCGCGAACGGCCGCCAGGTACAGCGCCGCCGTCACCGCGCCTCCTTCGCTCCGAAAAAGCCGAGGCCGATCATGCCCCTCAGAAATTTGTGGAGGTAATCGCCCGTCGCCTCCGGCCATTTCCAGTTCATCCGGCGGAGCGCCAGAGACGTGTACTCGTTCTTCGCGCCAAGCATGACCGCGGGCCTGCCCTGCGCGACGTTCTGATAGGCGATCAGGCTCACGAGCCTTTCCGCCCGGTTTTTGTCCTTCATCGCGCCGGCAAGCGCCTGCTCGAAGACGTCGTCCTCCACCAGCTCGATCTCGAGCCCCTCGTCCTTCATCGCCTCCACGATATCGCCCATGAAAAACGTCTGATTGCTGAAGGGATGAAAGACGATGCCAGATGGAGCGCCTGCCAGCAACAGGATGGCCCTCGCGGTGCTGTCGATCGGGGAGAACTCCACCCGATTCAGGCAGGCCGACCAGGGGAAGCAGCCGACCGTCCAATAGGCGCGCAGGCCGCCGAGGAAGCTGTTGGCGTTCGCGTTGATCTGAAACTCGCCGTCGCGGTTGCGCCCCATAAGGTTACCGAGCCGCATGATTCTGGCGTCGAGCCCCTTCGAAGCCGCCTCCAGAACGGCCCGTTCCGCCATGAACTTGCTGTGCACGTATTGATTTTCGAGGTTCTGCCCGAAGTAAAGCATCGACTCGTCCATCAGAGTTTCCTCAGGAGGGCTGTTCTCCACCGAGAAACCGGCCACGCT
>JAITPZ010000206.1 GCA_031289165.1 Synergistaceae bacterium | reverse complement strand
TCCCGCAGTTCGTCCTGTTCGAAGATCCCGGCCAGTCGAAGCGACAGGCTCTCCGTTTCCTCCCTCAGTCGCGCAAGCCTCTCCGCGTCGATGACGATCTCGACGGGTGGCTGGGGCGGCGCCGGCTTCGCCTTCCCACGCCCTCTCCGCGGCAGTGCCTCGCCCGGAACCCGTTCCCCCGCACGACGCGTGAGAACAAGTTCCCCCTCATCCCCTTTCAGGCAGAATTCCCGTATCGCGAGCAGTTTTTTGAACTGGGACATCTTCCCCAGGACGTTCGGAATCTCCACGGGCAGCGGAGATTTGCTCCGTCCGTCGAAGGAAAGCGTACCGCTTGCGACCCCGTACTCCACGCGGCATTTTTTCGAGGAGGCCGAAAGTGAAAAACCCGACGGCCAGGTCCGACGGCAGAGGTCGTAAAACAGATCTCTGAATTTGGGAGGAAAGGACGTGTCGGCTCCCTTCGAGGGGGGCAGGTTTCGCAGTACATAGAACGCCTGCTCCGGGGACAGGGCGATGTTGTTGAGGGCGTACCACCCGAGCAGCAGAAGAAACGACGTTTTCCGGGGGACCGAAGAAAAACCGTGAAGGTCCAGAAGGCGCTCCTCCGTCACGGCGGGGTTTTCCAGGTTCTTCGCGTAAAGCAGGGCGAGAAAGCCCCCCAGATATTTTCTGAAGGAACGCGACTCGGGGTAGCGTGCCAGAAGCCGCCTTACCTCGTCCATGATTCGGAGGTCGTCCTGTCCGTCGATCAGCGCGCGCCGCTCCAGTCCGTAAAAATAGACGAACGCGTAGCCGATGTCGTCGAGGTACGCGCGCTTCCCGTCCGCGAGCCAGCGCAGGTAGCGTCCCCTCTGGGCCGGCCTCATTTCCGAATACGCGGGCCAGTACCCGAGCCCCGAGTCGGGAGCGGGTCCGGTGACGGGCAGGCGGGTGCAGATGCAGGAGGCCTCTTTCGGGCGGCGCCTGTCCGTGCAACAGTACGTCATGGGGGCGACGATCGTCAGGTTCCCGATCCGAAGCGTCGCGTTTTCGCCGAGCCACCGCAGGCCGTTCGCGCAACTGACCCTTCTTTTCTCACCCGATTCGTCCGTCTCCCATATCTCGACGTCCTGCTCCTCCGAACCGGAGAGCTTCGGCGCTCCCCGAACGTCCGCCCGGTTGAGACGCTGCAGGGCGTCGGAATTGTATTTCGGCGTACCCGTTCCCTCCGTTGTCTGTCCGATCGGAAATCCCCCCGCTTCCAGTCAATCGCCGCGCCCCTCCGGCATTTCCCAGGTCAGCTGATGCCCGAGGGCGTTGAGCAGCCAGGGCTGGCCGTGAATGAGGACCCAGACCTTCGGGTAGACTTCTTCCTCAAATACCTGGCCCGCCTCCGCGGTGTGCCGGAGGTAGAGTTCGCGAATTTTGTCCTGAGAAAAGTCCCCGAGGCGCAGGGATTTTGCCTTTACGTTGAAGCAGCTGCCGCCGGTGATGATCTCCCCGTCCGATGTATGGGGTTCATGAGAATTTTCAGGTCCGCGAAGGTCTCGAACTCCAGAATGCCGGCGGCCCCACAGGTCGCTCTTTTCGGAAAATGGCCGTCACCCCGGGTGTAACGCTCTTTCATCTCTTTCGCCGCGTCCATCCTCACGCGATCCCATTTTAGCAGAAAACGCGTTACGCCTTCAGCTTTTTTCGGTACTCCGACTCCAGAGATACTCCGTCGAAGGTGCACATGGAGTTCATGACGGCCAGGGCGTCGTCGACGATCTGCATGGCGATGGGGCAGCCGCTCCCCTCGCCGAGGCGAAGGCCCAGGTTCAGCAGGGGAACGAGCTTCAGGCGCTCCGCCGCGATGCCGGAGCCGGGCTCCTTCGACAGGTGCGAGGCGATCATGAAGTCCTGCGCGGGAGGGGCGATTTTGCAGGCCAGAAGCGCCGCGGCGATGGAGATAACGCCGTCGATGACGACGGGCAGGCGGTGTTGCGCGGCCCCGAGGAACACGCCCGTCATTCCCGCGATGTCAAGGCCGCCGACGCAGGAAAGGACGTCCAGGGGGTCATCGGGGTCGGGCCCGTGGCGTTTCAGGGCGGCGGCGATCACGCGTTTTTTGTTTTCGAACGCCTCGTCCGTCAGACCGCCTCCGCGCCCGACGGCGAGCTCCGGGTCGTCGATTCCGAGGGACGCCATGATGCAGGCCGCCGCGGGGGTCGTGTTGCCCATACCCACCTCGCCGGTTCCGACGATCTGAAAGCCCTGCTCTTTGGCCTCGCCGACCAGCTCGAAGCCGGCCTTGACGGCCTCGGTCGCCGTCTCCCGCGGCATCGCCCTTCTTCGGGCGAAGTTCTCCGTGCCATTTGGCATCAGGCGATACCGCGCGTCGATCGCGGGGTGCGGAGCGAGGTCCTTCACACCCATGTCGACGAGCTTCAGGTCGACGCCCGCCTGACGGCAGAGAACGTTGATGCCGCATCCCGCGTCACGCGCGTAAAACTCCATGAGCATACGGGTAAAGTGCTGCGGCGAGCCCGAGACGCCCTCGTCGTATATTCCGTGGTCGGAGCCGAACAGGAAATGAATTTTGCGCTCCGTCCGATTGTGAAGCCGCCCCGTGATGCCCGCGATCTGAACGGCGATGGCCTCGAGCTGCCCCAGACTGCCCGCAGGCTTCAGCAGCCGATCCTGATACGCGGCGGCTTCCCGCATGACGACAGGGTCCGTGGGATGGATGGCGTCGATGATGTTTTTCATGGTGAAATCCTCGTTTTCATAATCAGTCCTTGGGTCGTCAACATTTTTTCGTATAGAAAGTTAAGCAGCAGTTTTTTCATTTAGCCGATACCATTCTTTGAGCCAATTTACAGGACTTAGATAGCCAAGTCTTTTTTGTACACGCTTCGCGTTGTAGAAACCG
>JAITPZ010000148.1 GCA_031289165.1 Synergistaceae bacterium | reverse complement strand
AGTCCCGGCCTCCGAGGTTGGACATTCCGCTGACGGCCAGCACTCTGGGATTTTTGCAGGGACAACCGTTCGCGTCGGGCGAAATTTCCTCGAGCGCAACGTCCGTCGTCCCGCCGCCGAAGTCGTAGACGAGAATATTCTGCGGTTTCGTCAGGGAAATCTCTCCTCGAGAATGGTAATAATAGATGACGCTCAGGGGTTCGTCGCAGCAGGAGACATTGGGGAAGCCCGCTTTTTGGGCAAGATTGATGACGGCTTGCCGCTGTCTTTCATTCCACGCGGCGGGACAGCCGATGGTGCAGTGCAGGTCTTCCTGTTCCGCCAGGTCGGCGACGTTGAAATAGTTCTTTTCAATTTTCTGCCGCAGATGTTTCAGGAAAAGAAGCGCCAGAGTTTCCGGCCTGTAGTCTTTATGGGAAGAACGAAATATCTTCCCCGATCCGATAGTCACCTTGAAGTTATAAAAGGTGTCCTCGGGAGCATCATGAATCCTGTCCAGCGCGTCACTGCCAAAAAACACCACGTTGTCTTCAGCATCAATGCACAACACGGTGTCCACAGTTTTCTTCCCGTCTATTTCGACGACCTCCGGCTCGTAGGTCGAGCCCTCTTTGATCATCGTTACAACCGTCTGCGTCGTTCCAAAGTCAATCCCCAGAAAAATTTTCATCTGCCCATCTCTCCCTTACTGCTCCTGAGCCCGGACAACTCTTTCCCTGGCTCTGTCGGTTTCCACTTTTGAAAACCCTTAAAACGTTACCGTGTTCCATTCAAGTGCGTATGACTTCCGGAGTGGGTCGCTAAATACGATATTGTCAGCCAATATATCCTGTTCGAGCTTCTGAACCTGATCGTATATTATTTGATCTATCGTATTTCTTTTCCCATTGCACTTCAACCCTTCCGTCTAATAAACCAATGTTGACTAAGCTGTAATATGCGTGACGACAAATATATGATGAGTGTGGCCCATCACTTGTCCAGAAATATTCCAGAAACTTATCGATCAGATCAAGTGCGTATGACTTCCGGAGTGGGTCGTTAAGTATGATATTGTCAGCCAATATATCCTGTTTGAGCTTCTTAACCTGGTCAAATACCGTTTTATCAGTCTCAGATATAACTTTCACCGGATTGATTTCTATTTCTTTTCTCATTTATAATTCACCACCCGCCCTAAACGGTTATTCTACACTTCCATGTAGCAATGTCAACAAGTTAAGCAAAAACAGAAGAGTAATATCATGGAATAAAATTAATGATAAAAGCCATTGACTTTTTGAAATTGCCAACATATTGAAAGAACACATTTTCTGATGGATGCGTACCTTGAGAAAAGTTGGCGCTGATTATGAAACCAAAGGGAAAAAAACGCGGACGCATCACGTTATCCGGCATTGCAAAGTTACTGCGGGAATTGATCCTGTCAAAAA
This sequence comes from Synergistaceae bacterium, assembly GCA_031289165.1. Lineage (GTDB taxonomy): Bacteria > Synergistota > Synergistia > Synergistales > Aminobacteriaceae > JAISSA01. The sequence continues at coordinate 11,078 of JAITPZ010000148.1, read as the reverse complement.
AATTCCCGGAACACGCAAAACGGCGCCCCGCCGACTTCACGAGGAACAGGAAACGGAAATAGCGATCCGACAGGACTTCCACATCACGGCGATGTTATCGAACGTTATCGCTGTGGCGACACGGGAGGGTCCTATGGTATACACTTAGTGGAGGTTTAATCATAATTAATATGGAGGTTTTAATTATGGCGTATAACTTTGACGAGGTCATCGATCGACGAAACACGAACAGCTCGAAATGGGACACTCTGCCCGGCCCGGAGATCGGGGTGAACTACCCCGTCGGCGAGGTTCTGCCCCTGTGGGTCGCGGACATGGACTTCCGCGCCGCCCCGGAAATCACGGAGGCCCTGACCGAAAAACTGAAACTCGGAATTTTCGGTTATCCGATCGTCCCTCAATCCTGCTTCGACGCCATCGTCGAGTGGGAGGAGAAACGTCACGGCTGGCATATCGAAAAGGAATGGATCCTGTTCGCGCCAGGCGCGGTCACCACGGCTCACATGGCCGTGCAGGCGTACTGCCAGCCCGGCGACCGGGTCATCGTCCAGCGCCCCGTGTACTATCCCTTCTTCCGCACCATTCTCAACAACGGCGCGCAAATCGCGAACAATCCCCTGAAAATCGCCGGCGACAGCTACGAAATCGACTTCGACGACCTTGAGCGCCAGGCGGCCGACCCGCGCGCGACGCTCTTCATCCTCTGCAGCCCCCACAACCCTGTGGGACGCGTCTGGCGTCGCGACGAGCTTCAGAAGATGGGCGAAATCTGCGCGGCGCACGGCGTGCCGGTGCTGGCCGACGAGCTGCACTGCGACATCGTCATGCCGGGGCACAGGCACACGCCCTTTGCCGGCATCGGCGCCCCCTGCCGGGAGAACTCCATCACCGCCATCGCGCCCAGCAAGACGTTCAATCTGGCCGGCCTGCAGGCGACGGTGGTGGTCATCCCCAACAGGAGCCTGCGTCAGCGGTTCGAAAATATTTTGACGCAAAACAGCATCACGAGGCTCAACATGTTCGCGATAACGGCGACGGAGGCGGCTTATCGTCACGGGGGAAAATGGTTCGATGAGGCGCTGAAATACATCCACGGCAACTACGAATTTCTCGTGCGCTACCTGAAGGAAAATCTGCCGCAGGTGAAGCCCTTCAGACTTGAGGGAACCTATCTGGCGTGGATGGACTTTCGCGCGGTCGAAACGGACCCGGACAGGCTGCAAAAGCGTATGCTTACGGAGGCGAGGGTCTGGCTCGACGAGGGAAAGATCTTCGGACCGGAGGGCAACGGCTTCGAACGCATCGTCATTGCCTGCCCCCGCAGCATTTTGAAGGAGGCTCTGGACCGTATCGCGGGCGCGTTTCGTTAAAACACCCGCCGGTCACCTGCTCTTTACGGGCGCGGGATGGTCGTGAACGTCGATGTTCGGAATTTCCTGCCCGGGGGGCCCCGCTGTGACTACGGGGACAGAGAACCCGGGCAGACAGAGCGGAACGGGGATACGTTCTCCCCGCTGCTCGATACAGGTCACGCCGCCCCACCTCGTCGGGAAAACGGGATAGCCGTCACGCGTTCGCGTGCCCAATGTATTTGGGTTGCCGCGCGGCTCCGCGACGACGGTGAAGGGGTCGCTGTAGTCCGGCTCCGTGATCAGAGCGGGCTCGGCGTGAAGGGAGGTCGCCGACAGAAGAAACACCGTGAGCGCGAGAGAGGGAACGACTGCCTGTTTCATCGCGCGGGCGCGACCTCCCCCATCCAGTAGTAGCCCCATGTGGTCGCCTGCTGCGACAGAACGGGCATGTCGGCCTCGTACCAGATAAAGTCATTGTGGTTCACCATCCGCATCAGGGCGTACAGGTTGTCCTTCAAAACGTCGACGGGAAGCTGTCCCTCGCGAGCCGTCATCTGATACCAGCTATTCCCGTTCCAGGCGTAAATCACCTTCGGGTAATTTCCGCGCCAGGCCACGGGAATGGCGGGCCTGTGAAGAATTCCAACGCGATCGACGCTCTGCTTCCAGTTGCCCAGAGCCATAAAGCGGCTGTTGAAGCACCAGTCCGGAACGTAGGTGGATGCGGCTTCGCCTGCGGGGACACTCGTCGACGTCGACGAGGGCTGCCGGACGGCCATCCCCGACCCGGCCTGGGGCAGCGTCGTGATCGAGGATATCTGAACGGATTTCGTGTAGGGCGACAGCCCCGCCATCGAGGGAACGACCGAACCCACGATATAGTTGGTCGGCGTCAGATTGGGACCGGAATACGTTCCGTACACCCACACGTCGTCCCGATTCTTCGTCACGGGATATCCGTCGAAGGTCACGTACCAGTTTTTGGGCATATCATACGGCCTGTAAACGTAAAACTGCATTCCCGCGTAGGCCGGCTGTGCGACCAGCAGGGGCTCCGCAACGTAAACCTTTGCGGCGGCAGGTGGCGTCAAAAACCCCGCGCCAGCGAAATACAGCAACAGTCCCCCTGCAATAAGAACCTTTTTCATATCAGAGAATACTCCTTTCCCCCCGCGTCACGGGTTGGGCGGCATGTAGACCGGCGCGGCATCTCCCGATACGGGAGGCAAAACAGGAGGCGCTGGAGGCATATAGATCGGTCCTTCTTCCGGTTCTGCCGACGAAGAGAGCGGCGACAGGGGCGGCTGCCGCAAACTCTCCGAAACACGAGGATCCACCCCGTCGGGAGGCACGTACACCGGCGGCTGCGGCGCGTCGCCGGGGAAAACGGGATCCGTCGGCTCCGGCGGCACGTACACCGGAACTCTCGGCCGCTCGGGATCGATTGGCGGCCGACCGGGGCGGCGCGTCGCCTGCGGGGCGTCCGGAGGAATGATCGCCACGCCGCGATCGTTCGTGGGAATGGGGTAGACGCGAGCCGGGCGCAGAGGGTCCCACAGGGGTTTGCGCTCCCCGTTATCGGGCCAGGCCACGACACGCGACAGCGGAGGAAGCACAGGGTCCAACTCCAGCGCCTTCGTGTAAAAAAACTGAGCCTGCTGAAACTCTCCCGCCCGTTCGTGGGCGACGCCGTACCAGTACCACGCCCAGGGATTGCGGCGCTCCTCCTGGACGGCCTTCTGCAGCCACGGGCGAGCCTGCGTATACCGCTCCTGCTCCAGCAGGCCTATCCCCCGTTCCAGCGACGTCGGCTGAGGTGGTTTGACGACCGCCTTCGCGGAGGGCCGGGGAGCTCTCTTTTTCACGTTTTTCGCGGGTTTTTTGACCGGTTTTTTAATCGGAGCCTTTCGAACGGACCTTTTTTCGGCCGGCGGGACCGGAGCGTCCGCGGAGACGTCGCCATTGGCGCGAGCCTCCACTGTGAAGAAGAATACGGCACAGAGAAAAATGAAAAAAAACCAGACAAACTTCAGCCCATGTTTACCGTTTCGTTTCATGTTCACACGCTCCATACCCGTTTTACGTTCTCCGAAATCAGGCAATGCTCCGGCTTGCCCGTTACTGGACGACAGGGCTGATTTCCCCCATCCAGAAAAATCCCCACTGTCCCGCCTGAGAGACCAGAAGCGACACGTTCGGCTCGTACCAGAGGGAGGGACCATTCTGATTCACCAGGCGGGTGAGGGTATACAGATTGTGCCTCAAAACATCTCCCGGACGTTCTCCCTCCTCAGCGACCATCTGATACCAGGTGCTTCCGGTCCAGGCGTAGATCACCTGAGGCAACGTTCCCTTCCAGGCCACGGGGACGGTGGGCTTATGCAGGAGACCGATGCGGTCCACGTTTCCCTTCCAAAGCCCCAAAACCATGAAGCGAGGGTTGAGTTGCCAGCTCATCACGGGAACGACGGGAACGGGAAATACGGGCATCACCGGTTGCGGGGCGACAGCCAGCACCGGCGTCGGAACCATCGAAGTCATTGAAGCGGGAACGGCCGCGACGGGCACCAGGCCCACCAGAGAGGGAACGACCGACCCCACGACATAGTTTGTCGGAATCGGCATCGATCCGGAATAAGATCCGTAATGCCATATTCCCTCGGCGTTTTTCCAAACCGGATAACCGTCAAAAGTCGCGTACCAGTTTTTGGGAACACCCTGAGGCTCATAGACGTAAAATCGCATACCCGCGTAAGCCGGCTGCGCCACCAGCAAAGGTTCCGCCGCATATGCCGTGTTCCGGTCGCGAATGGACAGCAGCGCCAGCGCCACGAGAACCAGCCCCAATCCGACGCGCCGCCGCCGGCACACGCCGCCAACGCTCCGCTCCGCCATATTCGTGCTGTTCTTTGTCAAAAACGTCATTCGAAAGTCCCTCCCTGCCATTTAAACTGCCAAGGTCACATTATCATATTTTTCAGCGTCGAGTACCATTTTTTCGACCTGTAAAAATTGAAGTCAAAAACATGAAGCCGGAACAGCTTAAAATACAGCCCTCGTTCAGTCCCTTAAAAGGAGTCCGACATCAGTCCGACGGTCCGGTCGTCTTTACGACCATATCCTTCAACTGAATGGGTTCCTTTTTATTATCCCTGACGACGCGCACGACGGCGTTCTTTTCCTGAACGGAGACCACCCTGACCTTTCCTACCGTCTGAGGCATCACGACCACCGGATGCTCGGGATCGACGGTAACATAGGTGTCGCTGCGCACGACGTCGAGAATATCCCCGACGCGGATCGCGTCGCTTCGCCCCAGCGAAACGATATACTCCCTCTTTTTGCGGGTGGACCGCGCCGTGGGCGAAATGATCCGCCCCACCGTCGCGAACGACGGGGAAAAATTGTCCGTTCCGTCTTCGGCCGAGTCGGGTTCGTTGCGCCGGATGACGTTGGAGACCTGTCCCATCGACTGGCGATATCCGTCCTCGATCGCGTTTTTGATGGACTGCCAGTGCGAGGTCGTGGAAAACTGCCGCCACGTGGGCCGGCTCATTTTTTGTCCCTTATCGGGTACTTTGGTCAGTCCCAGCGGGTCGAACCCGTCCTTAAATGGAAGGGGCAGCGATACGATCAGGGTGTCGATCCAGAACAGCCCGTCGTCTCCGGGGTTGAACGTGTAGCGTTTGGACTTTCCCGAGGCGACGCGCGTCGCAAACTGCTCGGCGTTGACCGAGTCGAAGATTTTGAAACGCAGGGCGACGGCGCCCGTCTCGATCGTGCCGCTGATCTCCCGTTCCTTCAGGGTCGCGTTGTAAAGCTCCATCTGCAGCGCCATGTCCTCGTCCCGATACGGCTGGCTCAACCAGCGGTTCATGCCGTTTTCATCGAGAACCGTGACGTCGATCAGAGGCGAGCCGTAAAAAAGAGTGGCGAGGTACTCCGTCATTTTCCGCTCGAGAACGCTGTAGGGATAATACTTGCTCTGCCAGACCTCGAGGTCCGTCTGATTCTCCGTGGGAAACAGCACGACGGAAAGCCGCCTCGGCTCATCCGCCTCCGCGGGACGCAGGCACATCTGCCAGAGCGTCAGGAGCAACAACCCCCCGCAAAAAGCGCGACCCGCCCTTTTTTTCCAGCTTCCCTGACTCCAGCCCATATAACGTCACTCCCAAATTTTTATTTCACGCGTCACGCAATCACGCATCCGCATCCGGTTCCGTCTCCGTTTTTTTATCGGCGCTTCGCGTCAAAAATCTTACCCTCTATCCATACCTGTTCTCACAAAGCGTCTCTTCGACAATCCGTAACGAATACGACCTGCGTTTTTTCTCATTGACTTGAACGAAATCTGCGTTATCCTTTGTAGAGCGATTCTTATTTGGGGTTATTTTCGAAATATAAAGAACAGGGGGGTAATAATATGGAAAAGCTTGACGTTTACAAGTGCGAACTCTGTGGCAACATCGTGGAAGTCCTTCACGCCGGGGGGGGGCCTCTGACCTGCTGCGGGCAGCCGATGAAGAAGCTCGAGGAAAACGTTACCGACGCCGCTAAGGAAAAGCACGTCCCCGTATTCGAGGGGAACAGGGTGAAGGTCGGAAGCGTCGCGCATCCCATGCAGCCCGAGCACTATATCGAGTGGATAGAAATCATTGGCGACGGCAGGGTCTGCCGCCGTTTCCTGGCGCCGGGCGAGGCGCCCGAGGCCGCGTTCGACTCCTGTGCCGGCGGGAAGGTCTGTGCGCGGGAGTACTGCAACCTCCATGGACTGTGGAAGGGAGAGAAGTAAGCAATGTCGGCAATGACGCCCAAAATGATCGAGAGCATCAACGATCAGATTCGGGCCGAATTGGAGTCGGCGTATATTTATCTTTCCATGTCCGCGTACCTCGAGGACCAGGGGCTGAAGGGGATGGCCCACTGGATGAGAAAACAGGCCGGAGAGGAAATGGAACACGCGGAGAAGTTCATGAACTACCTTTACGAGCGCGGCGCGCGCGTCGTCCTCGAGGCGATCGCAAAGCCGGCGACGGACTTCGACGGACCGGCGGGCGTTTTTAAGGAGGCTCTGAAGCACGAGCAATATGTCTCCGGGCGAATCTATAAGATGATGGACCTCGCGCTGACGGAGAAAGACCACATGACCGCGTCCATGCTGAAGTGGTTTATCGACGAGCAGGTCGAAGAAGAATCCAGTGCCGACGAAATCGTAAAGAAGCTCGAATTTCTGGGCGGGTCCAATGCGAGCGTCTACCTTCTGGACAAGGAACTGGGACAGCGTTAATTTTTAAGGAATCACTTTGCAGCCTGATTAAATAAAAAGGGGACGGTCCGCGGGCTGTCCCCTTTTTGAAAACTTTTCGAAGGAGAAAGATATGGAGAACAACGAGATCGATCCCAAAGCGTTATTCACGTTCAGCTATGGCCTTTACGTCGTGAGCACGGCTCTGGGGGACAAATTGAACGGACAGGTCGCCGACGCCGTGATGCAGCTGACCGCCGAACCGGTCTGCGTGGCCGCGTGTCTCCACAAAAACAATTACACCGCCGAACTTCTGATGCAGAGCAAAAAATTCTCGATTTCCGTATTCAGCGAGGACGTCCCACTGCCCTTCATCGGCAACTTCGGCTTCCGGTGCGGGCGCGATTACGATAAATTCGCCCGGTGCAGCTATCGCATGACGGAAAATGGCCTTCCCATCGTGACCGAGTACACGGTAGCAGCCATTGAGGCCGAGGTCATCGACATCGTTGACGTTCATACCCACAGACTCTTCATCGGCGAGGTCCGAAGCGCTCAACTCCTGGCCGGGAACAACCCTCTCACCTACGCGGACTACCATAAGATCAGGAAGGGCAAATCACACGCGAACGCCCCTTCCTCCGTATTCAACAACATAAAATAACGCCGTCCCGAATGGTGACCCGGCTCGAGCCCCTCCGGCTGAAAGGACCGAAACTGAAGGCCTTCCTGGAGGGGCTTTATTTCGTCTATAACCGCCGGGAGCTGGTCCATCCCGATCCTCTCATCTTTCTTTACGACTACGACGACCCGCTGGACCGCGAGATCGCGGGACTCGTTTCCTCGTGCCTGGCCTACGGACGCGTCGCGCAGATTTTGAAAAGCGTCCAAAAGATTCTGGAGCCGATGGGCAGCCATCCGCATCGATTTTTACTGCGCCACTCCGATCTGCAGGATCTCTTCGGGGACTTCAAACACCGCTTCACGACGGGAACTCAGATGGCAGACCTTCTGGCGCAAACCTCAAAAATTCTGCGGGAACAGGGTTCGATCGAAGCCCTCATGAAGGACTGCCTGCGAATGGGGGGAAGCCTTACGGGGGGACTGAATCTGTTCGCTCGCGCTCTGGAGCCGAAGCGTGCGGGCTTTTCTCTCCTGACCGCGCCCGAGGACGGAAGCGCGTGCAAACGTCTGCTGCTCTGGCTGAAATGGATGGTGCGCCGCGACGACGTCGACCCCGGCGGATGGAACGTTCTTTCTCCCCGCGACCTGCTCATGCCGACGGACACGCACATTCATCATCTGGCGCTGCAACTTGGGCTGACGCGGCGCAAACAGGCCGACCTGAAAACCGCCATCGAAATCACACAATCCTTCGCGGCGCTTACCCCCGAAGACCCCACCCGATACGACTTCGCCCTGACCCGATTCGGCATCCGCACCGGTCTGTCTCTCACGGAGCTGGTGGAGCTGCAGGAAAGCTGCGCCCCCATGAAGGCGCAGCGCTGATTCATTCTGCGCCTTCGATGGACCGGCGAGGCGTCGCCGCCTCCCTTTATTGCCCCGCGATCTGGACGTTATCAAGGACGATCGTCACGCGATCACCGACGAGGCGGAGCCCCGAGCAATTCCCCTTCATCGTGACGGCGGCTCCCGTGCCGAGTTGCCTTGTGGTGTAGCCGACAATATCGGCGCCATCCACGGGGATCCGGATCTCCCAGATTCTGGCGCAGTCGTTATAGACCAGTTCACAGGATTCGACGGTCCCTGTAAATTCCATCTCCTCCCATCCATACGCCTTTATCGCCGCAGCGGGGTCGGCCTTGTGGGCGTCGGCAATTTCCCGGGAAGTGGCGGCGAAGGAAGGGGCGGAGAGCAGGGAAAACACGAGAAGAACCAATAGAAATTTTTTCATCTTTTACCTCCATTCTGTTCTGTAAGAAGGTACTTGAATTGACGCCGTAAAATGCTCTGATATAAACAAAAATAATATTAGATTCATATAATTTTGTTATACGGCGTTTCACACGGTTCCCAAAACGTCAAACCGGCTTGAATCCCTCGGGGCTTCTCCTCTCAATTCCACTCAGTCCTCTTCAGATACGAACACACCCGAACAGAGTGAGGAAAGCTCCGTGCCTTCCTCACTCTGTCAGTCGTTTTCGTTATCCTCGTTTTTTCCCCGCAGACAGAGCCAGGGCGAAAAGAAGAGCGAGCATTCCGATCCCGCCCGCGTCGCAGCCGCCGCCGCCCGTGTTCGTGTTCGGGGTCGGCGCGCTTCCCGCGAAGTACAGCAGGGCCGTGTTGTTTTCGGGCGCGCCCTCGAGGTGTTCGGGCAGCATTTGGGAGGTCGCCGCGAGTTCCAGCTTCTCCAGTTTTCCCGTCTGCTCCCTGTGAGAAACGGGGTCGTAGATGATCGTGAACCGGTGCCGGTCGCCCGTTTTCAGGTAGCCCAACTGTTGGGACGCCACCAGATGACGCTCGTCGTTCAGGTACATGTTCAGATGTACCAGAGGAATGCCGGTCGCAGCCGCCCCGTCCTCCGACGACAGATACACTGTGGCCTCGATGCGGAACTCCTCGTCATGAGGGAGCGCGTTCCTGTCCAGGGGGTTCCCCTTCGCGTCGAATACTTCGAACGACTCTATCATCAGGTCATGGTCCTGCGGCGCGTAGTACGCCCGACCGTTCACGACCGCCATCGGCCGCGCGTTTTGCGCGCTCTCCGGGGAGACCGCGTAGTCTTCCGGGTTGTACAGGCCGACGACGACGAAGCCCCGGTCGTTGTCCGCGTTGAGCTGTTGCGGGTTTCCGTCGTAGTTTATTCTGACCAGCACGAAACCGTTGCCCGGCGTCGCGGGCGTCGTCCAGTCGAATACGACATCCCTCCAGTTGTCGCTCGCCGGGTCCCTGTCCCTGCCGTAGATGGACGGCACGGTTATCGACGCGATCCGTTCGATCGACTCCGGCGTCGACAGATTGGGGGCTTTGCTCCACTTCCCGACCGCGTCGTGCGTCGCCGGCTGGAAGAAGATGTCCGCCGTGAACGCCTGGGTATCGACGAAGCTGTAGTTGAAGATACGGAAGTGACCCTTCACGTTGTCTTTCGTCGCGAGCGTCCTGCCCGGCAGGACGTCGAGCCGGTCGTTCGAGAACGTGAGGCCGCGTATCCGGAGCGCGTCGTCCTCGGTGTTCAGGGAGCCGCCGTAGTTGAAGCGGTACGGCAAAAGCAGGCCGGGGTCCGGGTAGTTGCTGTAGGGCGACTTATCCCCCCACAGCCGCGAGAACGGGTTACTGAGCTGCTGCACGGAGTACGACACGCGGAGCGTTCCGTCGTCCTGCGTGTACACCCCTATGCCGCCGGTGAACTGGCGGTCGCTGACGGACAGCCACCCCCCGGAGTCGTCCATGTCGCGCACGCCGGGCCAGTTGACCATGACGCTTTGCAGCGTCGAGGCGTTCGTCGTCGTCGTCGAGGACGTCGTGTTGATGTCGTCACGCTGGAACGACGCCGCGGCGCTGATGCCTATGGGCAGAGACGTGAGCTTGAACGGCAGCCCTATGGTTCCCGCTTCCACCAGCCCGCTGATGATCCCTGTGGCGAGCGCTCCGACGTCGAAGGTGGCACTGCCGCCCTTCGTCTTTGTGATGGTTTCCAGAGCGTCCTTCGACGTCTGCGACTGAATGTCGGCCTGCATCGCGGTCGCGTCCGGGTTGCCGAACAGGTTCCCGTTCGAGTACACGATCTGAACTCCGTTGAGGTCGAGCCACGGGTCCGACGGGTCCTTCACGGCGCGCCCCCTCGGGAATCCCGGGATGGCGGAGATGTCCCGGGGGTACGTGAAGAGGTTGCGGTTGTCGTGCAGCGGCTCGTACCACTCGAGGCTGCGCCCCGCCTTGGCTAAAACGGCCGAGTCTCCCTGCTGCGGAACGACGAACTGGATGAATCTCTGTCCCTTCGTGGTCTGGCCGTCCTGCACAATGTCGATCGTCCTCATGGACTCCGGGTACAGGACGGGGTAGCGCCATATCGTGTAGTTGTCGGACGCGAAGTAGAGCTGGTCGTCGGTCGCCGCGATGGCGGACAACGTGATGTTCACCGTGTAGGTGTTGCCGCTCGTATTCTTCTTCACGCTGTCGTTCATCGCCTGGCCGCCCCCCGAGAGGAAGGGCGGTATCGACTTGTTGGGGGACGCGAAGCCCAGTCCGAACGACCCGCCCCCTCCCTGGCGCACTTCCGTGGTCGCCGTCTCCGACGTGATTTTCGTTTCCCCCGAGTCCTTCGTGAACGATGTGCTGTACTCGGAGAGGAAGGCGAACACGTCGGCATCGAACGACGTGCCGTCCGGCGTCGTGAAGCTGTCCCAGTGTTTCGGCGGGGCCTGCATGATGAGCGACGTATCGACGCCGCCCGTTATTTGAAGGTACACCGGAGCGCCAAGCGCCATGCTCTCGTTGTCGAGGTCTCCCGCTATGACGAG
>JAITPZ010000117.1 GCA_031289165.1 Synergistaceae bacterium | reverse complement strand
GCTTCATTCCTTGTTTTATATTAACTTTATCCCCCCAATTCAGGTCCTGGGGGATAGCTTACATCTGCCGTAAGGGTGGCTCACTTTTGGACGCCGATATGCCTTTTTTGTGGCTCATTATTGCATGCCGTTTGACACTCCCTGGTTTTGGGGTCGAGCTTTCCGATGCACTTTCGTTCACACTCTGCACGTTTTTTTTGTTTATTCCACTCTGATATATTCTCGCAAACGTATGTCACACCGCTATTTTTGTTCTTTAAGTACACTAATGACGCCATGAAAATCACAGGCTTCCTATGTATAAAATACGTTTATTATACATACTTTATTCGTTACCGTCAAATGCTTTTTATAGATTTGACACAGCTTTATCGTGTTTTTTTATCGGCCTATGTATAATTTTTCGGGATTTTAGGGTAGAAATATAGTGCCAAAAATTATATTGAGGTATACTCCTCATGCCGGCTTTGCGACCTCACGGGACCTGCCGGAAAGAGAAAAATAGAAGATATAAGGGATGAGGCCGATGAAGGATAGATTTGACGGAGATAGAAGCCGTGCGGGGAAGAAAAAGGGCGACGGGAGGCCCGGAGGCGGGTCGTTTGGCGGTCGCGGGGCGGGAAAACCCGCGCCCGCGGGACGCGACAGGCGCGCGGGGAAGCCTGCGAGCGCACAAAACGCACAAAAAACACAAAAAATATGGCAAAACAACAGCCCCGGGAAGCGCGAGCCGGCGGATGACGTCTGCTGGGGCCGCCAGCCGGTGCTGGACCTCGTGCGCACTGCTCCGACCCGTTGCACGAAGCTCGTGATCGCCAACAACGTGCGCCCGCCGTTTCTGGACGAGCTGGTCGACGCCGCGCGCGCCGGCAGGATCGTCTACCAGCTGGTGGCCCCCGAGGCGCTGGATACCTTGTGTCCCGGCGTGCGGCACCAAGGCGTGGCCTGCCGCATCAGCGAGGCGAAGCTGACGGAGCTGGAGCCCTTCCTCGAGGCGCTGCCGCAGGACAGGCCCGCGCTCGTCGTCGTACTGGACCATATCGAGGATCCCCATAACCTTGGGGCCGTCGTGCGATCCGCCGAGGCCGCGGGCGCCGTCGCCGTGGTGTTCCCAAAACGACGCTCGGCCCTGCCGGGGGGAACTGTGATGAAGGTCAGCGCCGGGGCCGCGCTGCGGGTTCCGATGATCCCGGTCGTCAACGTGACGCGGACGATCGAACAGCTGAAGGGGGCCGGCTTCTGGACGGTGGGCCTGGAGAACGAGGCGGAGATCTCCCTGTGGGACGAAGGAGAAAAGTTGCAGCTTCGGACGGCGTTTGTCGTCGGCTCGGAGGACGAGGGCATCTCTCGCCTGGTGGGCGAAGCCTGCGATCAGCGTCTCCGTATTCCCATTCGGGGCGGGGTCGGCTCCCTGAACGCCAGCGTCGCCGCGGCCCTCGGCATGTTCGAGTGGAGCCGAAGGTACGCCCGCTGATACCCAATGTATCACTGGTTTTAACTATTCGAATTTCAGGCCTTTAATTTCAATTCAGAAAGGACAGTTGTGGAATGAGCGACGTAAAGGAGACTCGCGTGTCGATTATCGGGGCGGGAGCGCTGGGCGGCGCGGTCGCCAGGGGGCTTCACAGGGCCGGGTGCCGGGTGCTGGCCGCGGATGCCCATCCCGAAAGGCTCACCAGGGTGCGTGAGGAAGGCGTCGAGCTGACGACGGACAATGTTCGGGCCGCGAAGGAAGGCGAGGTCGTGATGTTTGCCCTGAAACCCCATCTTACGCTCGGGGCCGTCAGGGAGCTTGCGGCCTGTTTGAAGGGGAAGCTCTGCGTGTCTCTGGCCGCCGTGGTGACGCTCGATATGCTGAGGCATGCCGTGCCCGAGGCCCGGTGGGTGCGGGCGATGACGAACATCTGTGCGGCGCTGAATTGTGCCTTCACGGGCATTACGACGCCAGCGCCGACTGACGCCGACGGGGTGTGGATAAGGGACGCGTTTGGTCTTCTCGGGCCCGTCGAGGAAACGGACGAGGGCAGCCTGAACGCCCTGACGGCCCTGACCGGCGCCGCGCCCGCGTTTTTCATGTCTCTGATGGAGGCTGCGGCGATGGGCGGAATCCAGTCCGGACTTCCCAAAGACCTGGCCTACAGGGGCGCCATGAGCGCACTGCTGGGCGCCGCGCGCCTCTCAATGGAGGCGGGGAGGCACCCGTCGGAACTGCGCGACGATGTCTGCACCCCCGGCGGCATGACCATCGAGGGTATTTACGAGATCGAGCGCGCGGGGGCGCGGGCCGCGATGATGAAGGCCGTCGTGCTGACGGCGGAAAAGGGGAAGGTGCTGACGGACAGGATCGCCGCGTCGCTGAAAGACCGGTGACCGGCCCGCGGGCCTGATCGGTTGAGGAGGAGATGTCCTTATGGATCGCGCGCTGTTGCGGCAGTTGACGGAGGCCGTTGACTCGGGGCGGGAGGCGGTGCTCTGCACCGTGGTGGACGAGCGGGGTTCGACGCCGCGCGGGCGGGGCGCGGCGATGCTGGTGTTTTCGGACGGCAGCATCCGGGGTACGGTCGGCGGCGGCGGCTTCGAGTACCGCGTGATGGAGCGCGCTCTGGCGATGCTCGAAAAGGGGACGAACGCGGAGATTTACCGTGAGGAATTTTCCGCGACGGAGGCCGCTCTCGAGGGCGGCGCGTGCGGAGGCGAGGCGACGATTTTTCTGGAGCGTTATGGCCGCGAGGACGAGGTTCTGATTTTCGGCGCCGGGCACGTGGGACGCGCCCTGGCCAAGGTCGCCGATACCATCGGCATGAGGGTGACGACGTGGGACGAACGCTCGGAGTTCGCTAACCCCGAAAATATTCCGTGGGGCCGAACGGTGGCCTGTCCTCTGGATCGGATCTTCGAGTGCGGCGTCACCCTCTCTCCCCTGACCTACGTCGTGGTCGTCACGCGGGGGCACCAGCTCGACGCGGACGTGGTCCGTCTGCTGGATGGCAAAGAGTACGCCTACATCGGCCTGATCGGCTCCCGGCGGAAGGTCGCCTTCGTTCGGGATCGTCTGCTGAAGGCCGGAGTGAGTGAAGCGCACCTTGACCGCGTCAGCCAGCCCGTGGGCCTTCCCATAAAAGCCGAGACGCCGGAGGAAATCGCCGTTTCCATCATGGCCGAGATCATAGCGGCGCGCCGTGGTGCGGACCTTCGAAAACTGAGAGAAACCCTGGATTAAAGCTCAGGAGGCGGAGGCTGCCGCGCGGTCCTCTGAACTTTTCAACCCTTTCTCAGATTTTCGCGTCGATGATGGCGGTGACGCCCA
>JAITPZ010000113.1 GCA_031289165.1 Synergistaceae bacterium | reverse complement strand
CGCTCCAGGGCTTTATCAATCCGTCTCGCCGGAGGAAGGATTTCGAGTATGCTCCGGGAGAGCGCCTCCACGGAGGACCGGGCATCCCGCGAGGTCAAAACGCCCCTTCGCGAAAGGCGGCGCTCGAGGTTCTCCAGGGGGGGAAGCTCGAAGCCCAGAGATTCCGCGACGTCCGGGAAGTCCTCCCCGCGACCCTGCCAGGCCCACCGCCCCCCGGACAGGACAAGGACGCGGTCTGCCTCGCGAACGTCCTCGAGGCGATGAGTCACCTGAACGATCGTAATCCCCGAGGCGTGAAGGTCGCGCAGGACGTTCTCCACCTCGATGCGTCCCTCGGGGTCCAGCATGGCCGTGGGCTCATCCAGGATCAGACAGACGGAATCGGCCGCAATCGCCCCCGCCAGAGCCAGACGCTGCTTTTCACCGCCCGAGAGGGCGGACGAGAGAGCCGCGCGCTTGTGGAGCAGCCCCACTCTTTCCAGAGCCCAGGAGACCCTTTTTTCTATCTCGGCGGAGGGAAGGCCCTGATTTTCCGGAGCAAAAGCGACGTCGTCCTCGACGACAGCGCCCACGATCTGGGCCTCCGGGTCCTGAAAGACGACGCTCACCTTCCCGTGAATGGCGACGGAATCGGTCGTCGAATCGTGCCCGCATATAAAACAGACGCCCTGCGAAGGGCTTTGCAGAGCGCCTGAAATCTTTACGAGAGTCGATTTTCCGGATCCGTTATGCCCCAGAACGACGATGCGTTCGCCTCCCGCAACCTCGAGAGAAATCCCGTTCAAAACCCGATTGCCGCCGTCGTATACAAAATCCACGTCCTTCAGAAGAATGACGGGATCGGATTCATTTCCCAAATTTTTCCTCCAGAGATTTCAGCGGCGAAGGCCTTCGGGGTCGAACGGACCGCGGCGGCCCTCGCCTGTATCAGTCTTTCTTCTCTATCAGCTGGATGACGGCCATGGGAGCGCCGTCTCCAATACGATTTCCCAGTTTTACGATCCGCGTGTAGCCGCCCTTGTCAAAGGACGCGTATCGCGGCGCCAGTTCCTCGAAAAGCTTGATGGCCGCTTCCTTATGAGGCATGCGGGAGCGGACGACGCGGCGGTCGTGAATGGAACCTCCGCGGGCGCGGGTGATGAGCTTTTCGGCCACGCGCCTCAGTTCTTTGGCTCGGGTAACGGTCGTTTTAATCTGACCGGTCAAAAAAAGACTGGCGGCCATGTTGGACAGCATGGCTGCCCTGTGGCTTCCATATCGCCCGAGCGTTCTGTGATCCATACGGTGTCTCATGGGGGGTCATTCCTCCTTCGATTTTGCGTTTTCCTTTTTTTCACGGAGCCTGAGCCCCACACTGTCGAGCTTTTCCGTGATTTCCTTCATGGATATTTTACCCAGGTTACGAATTTTAAGAAGATCGTCCCTCGACTTTTGCAACAGATCTCCTATGGTGTGTATCCCCCCACGCAACAGACAATTCTCGCTGCGGATCGAAAGCTCCAGATCGCGCACGGGGCGCGCCAGGTACTCCGACTCCCCGCCGGGAGCCTTCGGCGGCTTTCCGGGCAGGGAAGCCGCCTCCGCAACGGCAACCGTATTGTCCGCGTCCGACTCATGGTCGCCCTTTCGCTCGAGATCCGCGACCACATGGCCGAAATACGTCCTGATGATTTGAGCCGCCTCGCAGACGGCCGCGTCGGGAGTGATGATCCCGTTCGTCCAGACGTCCATTATCAGTCGCTCGTAGTCCGTTCGCTGCCCCACGCGCGCCGCTTCCACCTCGTAGTTCACCCTGAGGACGGGAGAAAAAATGGCGTCGCTGAGCAGGGCGTCCACCGGCAGATATGGCGGTCGGGGGCGCTCCGTGGAAAGATATCCCGTCCCCTGCTCCACGTAAAGTTCCATGAACAGGCGGGCTCCCTCCTCCAGAGTGCAAATCTTCGCGCTCGGGTCGACGAATTCGACTTCGCTGTCGACCTGAATGTCTTTGGCCGTAACGTCCCCGGGACCCTCCAGCTCGAGGCGAAGGACCCGCACTTCTCTGCTGTGGGAACGAACCGGAACGTGTTTCAGGTTCATCAGAATCTCTATGACGTCCTCGCGCACTCCCGGAGTGGTGCTGAATTCATGCAGGACTCCCTCAATGCGGACCGACGTGATGGCCGCCCCCCCGATGGAGGAAAGCAGCACCCGGCGCAGGGCGTTACCCAGCGTCATGCCGTACCCTCGCTCCAAAGGTTCGAGAATCAGGCGCCCGTAGACCGGGGAATTGTCTTCTATTTTAATTTCAGGCCGCAGAATTTCCAACGTTTCCAACATGTGTCAAGCTCCTGTCTTCGTGAAGTCGATAACCGGGCCTGCGTAGTCCCACACCCGCCAAAATCCTATACGCGGCGTCTTTTGGGCGGACGGCAACCATTATGAGGAATAGGGGTCGTATCCTTGATCTGATTGACCTGGAGACCGGCCGCCTGCAGAGAACGTATGGCGGATTCGCGCCCCGGTCCGGGTCCCTTGACGATAACGTCGATTTCCTGGACCCCATGTTCCTGAGCGCCCTTCGCCACCTGCTGCGCCGCGATCTGGGCGGCAAAGGGAGTGGATTTACGAGTACCCTTGAACCCCACATTCCCGCCGCTGGCCCAGGAAAGAACATTTCCTCCTCTGTCGCTGATGCACATAATCGTGTTGTTGAACGTCGAATAGATATGCGCCACTCCGTAACTTATATTTTTCTTTTCACGCTTTTTACCCTTGCGGACAGTTCTTTTAGCCACGCGTCTTTCGCCTCCCGAAAATCTCTCTTATACATTTAAAAGCAATCACAGCGACCTGACCCTCGCCTGCCGTATCTATCCCGCGCTATTTCCCGGCCATTTTCTTGTTGGCGACGGTACGGCGCGGACCCTTGCGCGTTCTCGCGTTCGTCTTCGTCTTCTGACCGCGAACGGGAAGGCCCAGCTTGTGTCGAATGCCCCTGTAGCAGCCGATGTCGATAAGGCGTTTTATGTTCATGGAAACCTCGCGGCGAAGGTCGCCCTCGACCCGGTAGCTGTCCTCGATTTCGCGACGGAGCTTCTGCGTGTCCTCCTCCGTCAGATCCTTTACCCGCGTGTCCGGGTTCACTCCGGTCTTGGCAAGGATCTTCTGCGAAGAAGGCAGCCCGATTCCAAATATATAGGTCAGCGCAATCTCGATGCGCTTGTCTCTGGGGATGTCCACCCCTGCTATACGAGCCATTTCCGCTTACCTCCTCGCACCCTGGCGCTGCTTGTGGCGCTGATCGCGGCTGCAAATAACGCGCACGACGCCATCGCGCCTGATTACACGACAAAATTCACATATCGGTTTTACCGACGGCCTGACTTTCATGGTCCACACTCCTCCACCGAAACTTGACTTATTCCTTAAATTCCCTCAGGACGTAAAGCGCTCCTGTTTATGCCTCTGCTATTTATATCTGTAGATAATCCTTCCGCGCGTCAGGTCGTAGGGGGAAATTTCAACCAAGACCCTGTCTCCCGGAAGTATTCGAATGAAATGCATTCGCATTTTACCCGAAACATGAGCCAGAAGCTTATGACCATTCTCCAGTTCCACGCGAAACATGGCGTTGGGGAGAGGTTCCGAAACCACGCCTTTGGCTTCTATTACTTCTTCCTTACCCGAGACTTCTTTGTTTGCCATTCGCTACCCTGCCTCTCTGTTCCGATTCATACGCTTTCTTCGGGGGTTGTCAGAAAACGCCAAAATTCTCCGTGATCGATGTCCCTGCCCTTTTCAATCGCGGCAATCATTTTCGCGTCGACAAAACGCGACGTTGCCTGGACGTGCCGGGGGTTCTTGGATTTGGGACAGGAAACATTGAATCGCCTCGCATCGGCCAGCGCCAGTCTGTTTCCGTCGAAAAATCCTGCAATCACGTATGCGCGTCCGACATCTTTACCCCTCTTTGAGATAACGATCTGTCCCACACGATAACCCTCTAACAGCTTGTCCATGGGGTCAGAATTTCAGGCCCCTCGTTCGTCACGACGATGGACCTCTCAAAATGCGCCGCATCGGAACCGTCGGCAGTAACGACAACCCATTCGTCCGCGCCGACCCGAACTTCCTCTTTGCCGGTCATCACCATGGGTTCGATGGCCAACGTCATCCCCCGCTGCAGGGTAACGCCCCTTCCCGGTTTTCCGAAGTTGGGAACCTGGGGCGCCTCGTGAAGCTTTTTTCCCAGGCCATGTCCCGTATAATCGCGAACGATTCCAAAGCCCCGCTCCAAAACGTAACTTTCCACGGCATGACCGATATCGCCGACGGTATTTCCCGC
>JAITPZ010000098.1 GCA_031289165.1 Synergistaceae bacterium | reverse complement strand
GTTCGTCAAATCGTTGATGTTCAATATCGAAACCTGATGAATCTGCGCGAGCTTGCTGAGGTTATGTCCGTCGTCAGCACGGTGGCACCCAACCGTTTTCCCAGAGCGAGCAACGCGCTGTCTACCGACTCCACTTCCAGCTCCTTCACGCTGATTCTGGAAATTTCAACGGCGATGTCGTCGATATTTTGCAGCTCATTGACGATGTCCAGTCCCTTACGTCCGCGCATACGCCGCGCTGGTTCGGCAGCCGAGGATGGTCGTATAGGCGAAAAGGGCAAGCCCGATGGAAAGCACGTATTTCTCCGTGGTTCCCAGGCCCATCTCGAAGGCGAACAGGAAAAGCTGCGCTCCCGTCAGTTCGGGCTGGCATATCTCCCGTTCTCACTTCGATAAAAGCGTCAGCAGGACTCCGGCGGCTACCGCCGTTCCAATGACGCCGGCCACGTTGGGACCCATGGCGTGCATCAGAAGATAGTTTCCGGGGTTTTCGGACTGAGCCACGCGCTGTACCACGCGCGCCGCCATCGGGACGGCCGATACTCCTGCGGAGCCGATCATCGGATTGATGCGCCCGCCGCTCAGCACCTTCATCAACTGGCCGAAGAGCACCCCGCCCGCCGTGCTGAACATAAAGGCGACGAGTCCCAGAATGATGATTTTGATCGTGTCCTCCCGGAGAAATTGCTCCGCTCCCATTGTGCTTCCTACCGCCAGCCCCAGAAAAACGGTGGTGATGTTCAGAATCTCGTTCTGCGCGGACTGGCTCAGGCGCTCCGTCACACCGCACTCGCGCAGCAGGTTGCCGAACATCAACATCCCTATGAGAGGAACGCAGGCAGGAAGCACCAGTCCCGAAACGATCGTGCAGATAATAGGAAAAAGAATGCGTTCCCTGACGGAAACGGGACGAAGCTGGGCCATGCTGATGGTCCGATCGGCCTTTGTCGTCAGGAGCCTGATGATCGGAGGCTGAATCAGCGGCACGAGAGACATGTAGCTGTAGGCCGCCACGGCGATAGCCGGCAGGATCTGCGCCTGTCTCAGCTTCATCGTCAGGTAGATGCTGGTGGGGCCGTCCGCGCCGCCGATGATGCCTATACTGGCTGCCTCCTTAATGCTGAATCCCCATGAATTGGCCCAGATGAACGCCACAAAAACACCGAGCTGTGCGGCGGCACCCAGCAAAAATGTGACGGGATTGGCGAGGAGAGGGCTGAAATCAGTCAGTGCCCCGATGCCCAGAAAGATAATAAGGGGGTAAATCTCGTATTCCGCGCCGAAGTAGAGATAGCGCAGAAAGCCGCCCTCCTCCACAATGCCCGAAAGAGGCAGATTGACGAGAAGAGCGCCGAAAGCAATCGGGACCAGAAGCAGAGGCTCAAAGCCTCTGCCGATGGCCAGGTAGAGCAGAACGAGCGCTACGCACAGCATCACCAGATATCCGGGCAAAGGACATCCAAAAAGTACGGTGTTGATTTTGAAGAGATCCGAGAGACCCGACGTGATAAAAAGTTCATTGGCTGCTTCGAAATATACTTCCATTCTCTATATCCTCCTGATGGATCGAGGTTAGGAGGCTGGAAAAATAACTTGAACAGTATTCTCCGTTTTCTTTTGCAATGAGAACTGTAATTTTAGAATGTGTTTAAGTTATTTCTGCCAGACTCCTTAGAATCTCAGGGAACCGCTGATTAACCCCGGTTGAGACCGATGGGGATTTCAGGGGGGCCAGTGAGGACCGCACAGCGACCGAACGGGCTCTGCCCTCCTGAATTTTAATCAGCCTTTCCTCAGACTGAAAAAGATAGTCCTACCAAGCTGTAATCAGACAGGCATTTATCGACGCGCGAATATGGAGAATAATGGAGGATAAACGCGCGCCTTTTCATCTTCAGGCATGGCAGAGGCCGGCTGACGAACACAACAGCCGACGCTCCCCGATAAAAGAGGAAGGCCGTTGGCAAAGCCAAAACTACAACAATTTTCGGGGTTTATTTCCGTACTGCGATTTGTGTGTGAAGACCGCAAATATTGGCGGGATCCGTACAAAAATTCAAAAGTCTGTTGGGGACAGGTACAACTCCGGCAAAAGATGCGCTCTGTTTTATCGTGGCGCATTCCATGCTCCTTGCTTTCAAAAATCGCTCATTGACGATAACTTTCGACATACGGAGTACAGGCACATCCGGCTTCAGGATTCCGTTCCCGCCGAAGGCAAAGGCTGCCTTCCGAAAGCCGCCGCCCGACTTCTGGGTTTCACCCGCCACGAAATACTCTCCGGTATCAGGCGTGACGTACATCTGTTTTTCGGAGGACAAAGGATTGCGTGTCAGGCAAACGCTGAGGAGGCAACTCATTTCCCGGTCAGCGAACGGCAGCCCCACCGGAGTCGCGCGCGCAACTTCAGTAGACGCCATCAGAGCTGAAACGAACAATATCACGAGGAAAGCCTTCCACGTCCGGCGCAAACTGCACACTCCTTCGAAGAGATACGTACTCAATCTCATTTTTACACTAAACCGGAGATGTAATTATAATACGCTGATTCGAGGCATTATATCACGAGCATGAAGCACAAACTGAACATTTACAAATTTCCTTACCTCAATGCATCAGGAACGCGGGCAGCCAGGTCGAGAGCGCCGGGATGTAGGATACGAGCATCAGAACGAAAAGACAGATTAGCAGGTAAGGCATGTTGGCGCTCACGATGTGGCTGATGGAGATTTTTCCGATGCTGGCGGCCACGAAGAGGCACACGCCGACAGGCGGCGTGATGAGGCCGATCACAAGGTTCAGAACGCAGATCATGGCGGACTGGATGGGGTCCACTCCCACCTGACTCAGGACGGCCAGGAGCGTGGGGAAAAGCGTCATCAGGGCCGCGATCGTCTCCATGAACATTCCCACAAAAAGCAAAAAAATGTTGATGATCAGGATAATCAGGAATTTGTTTTGGGTGAAGTCAAGCATCGCCCGGGCGATGAGCTGCGGGATCTGCTCGCTCGCCAGAATCCACCCGAATACGTTGGCGAAAGCCACGAGGGTTACAATCGACGCCGACATGATCGCGGACTCTTTCAAAACTCGGGGGACGTCCTGAATTTTGAGGTCTCCGTAGACGACGACTCCCACGAAGAGCGCGTAGACGCAGGCGACGACGGAAGCCTCCGTGGGGCTGAACCATCCGCTCAATATTCCGACGAAGATAATGGCGACCATCAGCAGTGCCCAAATGCCTCCGTAAAATTCCTTCCAGAAAATTCTCCATGTTGGTTTCGGGCCCTTGGGATATCCGCGTTTGACCGCAAGCCAGTACGTCACCGCCAGCATAATGCCGCCGATCAGAAATCCCGGTATCGCGCCGGCCAGAAAGAGCTTGCCCACGGACAACCCCGTCAGGGTCCCTGCGATGATCATCGGCATGGATGGCGGGATGATGGGGCCCAAACAGGCGGTGGAGGCGGTGATCGCGCAGGAAAAAGCCCGATCATAACCCTGTTTGTGCATCGCGTTGATCATGATGACCCCGAGGCTCGACACGTCCGCCACGGCCGTCCCGGACACGCCGGCGAAGACCATGGAATCCACGACGTTCGCAAGGGCGAGTCCCCCGCGAATATGCCCGACCAGTACGTTGGCGAAACGCACGATGCGGTCGGAGATTCCCCCCTGGTTCATCAGGTTCCCCGCGAGGATGAAGCCCGGTACGCACAGCAGAGTGAAGGAGTTGATGCCCGCGAACATGCGTTGCGGAATCACCATCAGGGGAATGCCTGCCCCCGTGAGGTAGAGCATGGACGAGAGCCCCAGCGAAAAGGCGACGGGAATACCCATAAAAAGAAAAATGATAAAACTAAGAAAGAGCAGCGTTACCATGGTTCACCTCTCCCGTCACAATGGATTTGACGTCTTCGAATACGAGCATGATCGTGTAGAGCAGGATGCTTGCGGTATCTGCTTGTAAATGATTCGGTCGTCGTTGTCGAGAACGACCGATTTTGCCGTTGTGGATCCTATGTCGAGCCCGATGTGCAGCAGCG
>JAITPZ010000089.1 GCA_031289165.1 Synergistaceae bacterium | reverse complement strand
CCGATTCGTTTTTTCCTTTCCAATGCTTGTAAACATGAACAAGCAAGACAGCCTCTTCCAAAGTCCAATCGGCGTTTTCTGGCATTTTCGGTTTTGGACTGTGCGCCAATGCCTTCGTTTGCGTGTGTTTGCCCGTCTGTGGAGCCATTAGACGCATTTTCTTTTCGGGCAAGCTAAAATCGGCAAGATTGCCAAGAGTATCTACCAATTTTTGCAATATATTGAACACGCATCCACCCACTCTTCATCTGGCCATTCCGCACATAGCTAATTCGTCCGGTGCTTCAGAAACGGTTTGAACTGTCAAAAGGTTGACTTTGGGTACGAATAAGCGTTCCGTCGTCAAAAATCATTATTTTCGCCTATTTATAAAGAATTGTAGCACACTTTATGTAACTTGAGAGTTCAAAGTTTTCGAATTGAAAAATCCAACAGTAGCGGCCTTCAGATCAATTTTGTATAATCCTTTGACAGATCAATACAATAAGGAGGATGCCATCGATAGAAGGCCGGTAATTATCGTACAATATCTCCAGGCTGGCGGCTATAAAAACGTGGGAATGGATGAATACTTCATGGATGGGTTTTCGCGGATGTTTCACCCGGAAAGCAACGTTCTATTGCTTTGTCATCGTCGTCGTGGGGCTCATGCTGCGATGTGATTCCGCGGGAGTCACAAGTATTATACGAACACCGGGTTTGGCGCCCGGCGGATATGAAAGCCTTCTCCATTTTTTCGTTCCACCGCGTGGACGCTCACGGCCATCCAAAAACAATGGGCGCATACCGTTAAGGACTCCGGAGTCCTGTTCTTTGATGAAAAACGCCGTATACAATAAAACATATACGGCGTTGAAGAGGCGAACTTCATTCAGGGGTCCCGGACCCCTGAACCCCCTAATAAAAAATTTTACAGCCTGATCTCTCCGCTTTTGCGTTTCGCGTCGAAGTCGGAGACGACTTTGCGCAGGACGCCCGAGAGGAGCACGAGCCCAATCAGGTTGGGGATGGCCATGAGGCCGTTCAGGGTGTCGGCCAGGTCCCAGAGGTTGGTGAGGAACGCCGTGGCGCCCGTGCCCAGAATTTGGCCGCCGGCCGCGCCGATAAGGATCAGGACGATCCAGATGACCTTCATGAAGGGTTTGAACCAGACGCCCAAAAGATAGGTGGAAGCGGTTTCGGCGTACCAGTACCAGCCCAGGATGGTGGTGAAGGCGAAGAGCGCGAGACCGATGGACAGAATGTACTTTCCGGTGGCGCCGAGTCCCGCCTCGAAAGCTACGAGAGAGAGCTGCGCGCCCGTCAGTCCGGGCTGTCCCGTGAGCGTTCCCGTGGAAATGATGACGAGGGCCGTCATGGAGCAGATGATGATCGTGTCCATAAAGACCTCGAAGATGCCGTAAAGGCCCTGACGGACGGGGTGATCGACGTTGGCGGTCGCGTGGACCATGGGCGCGGAGCCAAGTCCCGCCTCATTGGAGAATACGCCGCGCGCGATGCCCTTGGTGATGGCTTCCTTTACCGTCCAGCCCGCCAGAGCGCCGGGCATGGCCATAGGGTCGGTGCAGGCGTAGCGGAACGCGGAGCTGATCGCCGCGGGAATAGCCGAGGCGTGCATCGCCAGAACGATGATGGAGCCGACAACGTAAAAGATTGCCATGAAGGGAACGAGGTAGGTTGTGACGGTGGAAAGGCTTTGAAGCCCTCCGATGATGACGAGGCCGACCATGATCGCCAGGACGACTCCGCTGTAGAGCGGGTCGATGCCAAAACCGATCTGGAGCCCCTCGGCTGTGGAGTTCGCCTGTACGGCGGCCCCGATTCCGAAGGAGGCCAGGAAGGCGAAGACGGCGAAGACGACGGCCAGCCACTTCTGACCGGCGCCGTGCTCCAGGATGTACATGGTGCCGCCGCGCCAGTCGCCGTGCTCGTCCTTTTGACGGAAGTGGACGGCCAGCGCGACCTCGCCGAACTTGGTGCACATGCCGAAAAGCGCGGAGGCCAGCATCCACACGAGAGCGCCGGGCCCGCCGAGGTGCAGGGCCGTCGCCACGCCCGCGATGTTGCCGGTCCCGACAGTAGCGGCCATCGCCGTCGCCATGGCCGCGAAGGAGGAAATGGATTTATCGCCGGCGCTCGCTCCGCTCTTTTTCCCGAAAACTTCCTTCCAGACAATTCCGAAGTAGCGAAGCTGCGGAATTCCCAGAATCAGCGTAAGATAAATGCCCGTTCCCACGAGAAAAAGCAGCATCCATGGTCCCCAGACAAAAGAATTGATAATGCCGTTGTAATACATGATCGTTTCCATCATGATAATCTGTCCTCCTCTTTCTCTCTGATTTGGTAAAATACAGATGTATTTCGATCGCGGTAGCCAGGGGAGTGCGAGAGTGAAACCGTCACCTCCTTTCTCTCGTTTACTGTGTCGAAGAAAGCATCTCCGAAGAGCGCAAAGACTGTCCGGTCCCGCCTTTGGAGATGCTTTTGTCAGAAAAGTTAAAGGTAGCCGTTTTCCTTCAGGATGGCCGCTCCCTTTTCCGCGTGTTTCGCGGAAAGTTTGACGACCGGCCCCGTGCAGCCCATCGCGGACTCCGCGTAAATTCCCGCCTTCCAGAGCACCTTCACCGCGTTCTCGATCTCCAGAACGTCGACGCCGTGCAGCTCCTCGTCCGTGGGCTCGGCAGGGGGCGCCTTGACGAGCTCTTCTTCGACCGCCGTTCTGGGCGTCAGCGCGGCGATCTCCTCGTCGAGCCCGGCCCTTTTGGCGGCCGCGAGTTCCTCGGCCACCCTCGCGGGAAGTTTCCCCGCCACGACGGAGGCCGTGAAGGTCAGGGAGTTCGCGATGACGGGGGCGCCCGACGCCCGGGAGATGATGGAGACGACGTTCGTCCATCCCTCGCCGCAGGAGGGGCCGTAGCCCCAGCCCGTCGCCTCGTAGCTTCCGCCCGTGTTGAAGGAGGAAAACATCTTTATCAGGACGTTGCCCGTCAGGGTGTCCGTCACGCAGACGTCCACCGCCCCGGCAAGCACGTCGTTCCCACGCAGAACCGACCCCCCGTCCTTCCGAACGGACGAGCCGAACCGGACGCCGTAACCCCTTTCCATCAGGTGGTTGAGGGCACGGAAAACCGGCTGCGCGGTGTCCACGTTCAGAATGCCGACGGTCGGCTCCGCGATGCCCAGAGATTTTGCCGTCGCGATGCCGTAGACGGCGTTTCGCAGCATGGCCTCGCCGCGCGTCGTCGCCGACGTGCCCGTCGTGGAGGCGAGAATCATGGCCCGTCCCCTGGCGGGGGTCATGACGCGCCCGATGGTCGTGACGCCCAGCGGAAACGGAAAGTGCAGCGCCACCGCGCCGTCGACGCGTTTTTCCTTAAGCGCGTTTTCCAGCGCGGCGGAGATATTCGACTCGCAGTCGTCGGTCTCGATCCACTCCAGTTCGTCGTATCCCGAAACGCGGGGGCCGATCATGACGGGCTGAACATTGCCGTACGTCGTGACCGCGAGCTGCGCGCCCCTCGCCAGCTCCTCGCCGCCAAGCTCGCTGCCTGCGGCCATCAGGCCGACGCGAACCTTCGGGCCGCCGCTCTTCGCCGCGCTGATGATCTCGGCAAGGGACTCGCCGACCAGTTTTTTGATGTCGCTCATTTTCGTCACCCGCCTCAGTTCAGCCTGCCGGCAATTTCGGAGAGCGCCTCCAGAATCAGGTTTTTCACGTCTTCCTTACTGACGGCTCCGCCCTTCGTTGCAGCACCCTTCGAGGGTTCGATCAGGAACGACCCGCCGTCCGCGAGGTTCGTCAGGCGCGCCAGGAAGAGGCTGCCCTTGCCGATGATCATGACGCGCTTCATCGTGCCGGCCCTGATGGCGTCGCACGCGATCCCGATGAAGGGAACGCCCGAGGGGATATGACCCTGCGTGTGCGCGAAGCCGATGATGCCGTGCTTTTTGATGAAGGCGTCCATTTCGCTCTTTTCGATGGTCTTTTTCATGACGGCCAGGGCGGCGGTCATCCTGATGTTGGCATTCGGCACGTCGCCCGCTCCGGCGGGAAGCGTGATCTCGGGAATCTGAAGCTCGGCCGCGTATTTGTCCACGTCGCCGAAGGTCAGCCCCTCGGCGGTCAGCGGCTCGTAGATCAGAGCGGAGGTGATGGCCTGGGGCGCGGCCCCCGCGCCCACGGAGTGCTTGCCCAGGGCGTCGAGGCGGATGACGGGGTTCGTGCCGTCGTCGGGAACCAGCAGTATCGCGAAATTCCCGAGGCAGTCCTCGAGGGCGGGAAGGTCCTTTTTAACGTGATCGCGGCTGTTCATGAACAACTTGGGGACGGCGCCGCCCGCGAGAACGACGCAGTTTTTACGCGCGCCCGCCGCGACCTGCGAGGCCGCCGCGATGATGGCGTTGACGGGCCCGGCGCAGAAGCCGCGCACGTCGCACCCGGAGGCGTTGACGCAGCCCGCGGTCTCCGCTACAGCCTTGGCGAAGTTGCCGCCCGCGCGCTGGTTCATGTCACCGGCACCCTCCTCGGAGCATTCGATCACGAAGTCGATCTCCTCGGCCCTCACGCCGCTGTTTTTTATCAGGTGCAGCAGGGCCAGAACGCCGCCCGCCTTGCACGCCAGGTTTTCCATCAGAACGTAGGCGAAAAGGCAGTCGTCGATCTCGTGCCCGTTGCGAACGCAGCCGACGACTTTGCCGCCGAAGTAAAGCGGACGGGCCTTTTTGTCTTTGACCTCGGCCTCGATCTCGGGGAGGTCGTGCAACCCCTTCATGCGGGACACGACAGCTTCCGTCATGACGGGGTCTTTCAGCAATTTTTCCCTGACGCCGCCGGCAAAGCTCTTTTCCAGCCAGATCAGGTCGAAGACGTCGCATATCGCCATCAGCCCGAGGAACTCATCTTCCGGCATGATCTCTCCGTATCTGCCGTAACGCTTCGAGTCCTTCAGACAGTTCTCGATCCAGGGCGTTTTCGCGGCCTCGAATTCTCCGTAACTTATACCGCCGATGTAGGCCTGGTTCGGCGCGTACTGCATGGCTTTCTCCCAGGTCTGGATGTGTTTGGGCAGGGCTTTCAGAAAATCGCTCTCACCCTTCGCCTCGTGTTCCGTGAAGGGCGTCGAGCCATAGTGCAGGCCCAGTTCCGGCGTATGGTTCAAACAATAGGAATATCCTTTAATTCCAACGTTCGACATAAACTTATGTCCTCCCTGGCGGTTGTTTCAATGACAGGGCCCAGGTTTGTCCGCCTGGGCCCCATGCTGAATCAGCCAACCGCGTTCAATTAAAAACGGTTTGCTCGGTGATCTCGGTCTGCAGGGCCCTGAGGGCCTTTTCGACGAGATGTCTGCGAATGACTTTTTCTTCTTCCGGGGTTCGGCCTGGATCACCGAAAGGATGAGGAATCGCGATCGCCGGGACGATTCTGTTGGCTCCGACGGTCTGTGAAATGGGGACAATGGTACAGACGTGAACTACGGGGAGTTTGCGTTCTATTTCCTTCACCATCGTTGCACCGCAACGAGTGCAGGTGCCTCAGGTCGAGGTCAGGATGACGGCTGTAACTCCATCGGCCACCAGCCTGTCGGCAATCTCGGAGCCGAATCGTTTGGCGCTGGCCACAGCCGTTCCGTTGCCCACGGTCGTATAGAACTTATTGTGAAGCTTTTTGAATACGCCCTCTTTTTCCATGTCGCGCAGGACATCGACGGGAAGCACGACGTCCGCGTT
>JAITPZ010000083.1 GCA_031289165.1 Synergistaceae bacterium | reverse complement strand
TCAGTCGGGCTTTCCGATCTCCTCCGCTCCGGCCTCTTCGTCTCCCTGCAGCTCTCCCTTCAGGTAGTCGATAACCTTCTTCGCGAGGGCTTTTCCCATGCCGGGGGCGGCGCTGAGTTCTTCGGGGGTCAGTATCGCTATGCGGTAAACGCTTCCGAACTTCACGATGAGCTGCGCTGCCCGCGCCTTGCCGATTCCGGGGATCTCCTCCAGAATGGAGCGGCGCAGGCGGTCGCTTCGCGCGTTGCGGTGCGTGGTGATGGCGTAGCGGTGGACTTCGTTACGCAGACGCTGCAGGAGCTTCAGCACGGGATCGTCGAGGGACAGGCGCAGCGGGTCGGGGCGTCCGGGCAGGCAGATCAGCTCCTCCTGCTTGGCCAGCGCGACGACGGGAATGTCCAGCTTCAGCTCCTCAAGGGATTTCAGCGCAAAATCGAGCTGCACGGGACCGCCGTCGATCACGACGAACTGCGGCAGCGGCTCGGAGTGCTCCAGGGCGTGGCGGTAGCGGCGCAGCACCGTCTCCTGTATCGAACGAAAGTCGTCGATCTCGTTTTCCGCCAGGGAGCGGATTTTGAACCGGCGATAAAGCGAGGGGTTTGGCCGGCCCTGCTCGAAGACGATGCAGCACCCGTAGGTCTCGCGCCCCGACATGTGCGAAATGTCGAAGGCGTCGATGCGCCAGGGAAGGATTTTCAGGGCAAACGTCTCCTGCAGTTTGATCAGCACGTTCCAGGTCTCCGAGTCGAGATCCTCCTGCAGGGCCTCGGACACGCGCTGACGCGAGACCTTCCACACGGCGCGGATCGTGTCGCGATACCGCGCGGCCTCCTCGAACGCCATGCTCCTCGCGGCCGCGTCCATCCGGCGGCGCGTTCGCTCGACCAGCTCGGCGGTGTTCCCCTGAAGCAGAAGAACGACGTCGTTCACTCGTTCCCGGTACTCGTTCTCCGTGCAGAGGTTCGCGCAGGGCCCCGGACAGCGCCCGAGGGAGTACTCGATGCAGGGCCGCCGATCCGACCTGCCCTTCAGTATCTCCATTTTGCAGCTTCTCAGGGGGAAATAGCGCTCGACCAGGCGCAAAAGGGCACGGATGTTCCCGGCGCTGACCCAGGGGCCAAAGTAAATTGCCCCGTCGTCCTCCTTTTTACGCGTCACCACGAGTCGGGGATAGGGTTCGTTCGTGATGCGAATCCAGGGATAACGGTCCGTCATCTTGAGGTCTATGTTGAAGAAGGGCGAGTAGCGGCGAATCAGTTTGCTCTCGACGATCAGGGCCTCGGCCTCGCTCTCTGTGCGCAGGGTAGAGATGTCCTCCACCAGCTCGACGAGCTTGCGCAGGCGCGGCGACGCGAAATTCGAGTGTCTGAAATAGGACGACACCCTGCGCTTCAGCCGCTTGGCCTTACCCACGTAAAGAACCTCCCCTTTGGCGTCTCGCATGATATACACGCCGGGCCTGTCGGGGAGGCTTTTCAAAATGGCCGCGATGTTCGGCCTGGTCATACCAAACCTTTCCTAATCATCTTCCTCGAAGGTTCCCTTTACGACGGCCCGACCTCCCTCGACCATCACGCGGCCGCCGGCGATAACGCTGTTCACGTTCATGTCGCTGTCGAGGACCGTGATGTCGGCGTCGCAGCCAACCGTGAGATGTCCCTTTTCGGGAAGTCCCAGCACCCTCGCCACGTTGGAGGTGAAGGGGCGAAGCGCCGTGGACAGGTCCAGTCCGCCGACGACGAGCGCCTTCAGCTCTCTGTGGAGGCCGTTCAGCTTCGTGACCAGCAGGCGCTTCACATGGCCGTCCCTGTCGAACACGGCCATGCTGCTGTTGCCGTCGGAGCTGATCGTGATATTGTCTATCGGTATGCCGCTCTCGATGCAGGAGTTGACGGCATTGCTGACGCCTGTGGCTCCGGCGAAGCCCTCGCTCTCGTCCATACCGGCGGTCATGTCGATCGCGCCCCCCAGGGTCGCGAAGATCTTCGCCTGCTCGAAAACGTCGCGGCTGCGCGTAACGTGGGTCGGCAGAAAGTGTCGAATGGAAATCTCCGAGTCCTTCAAAACCTTGAAGATGTTGCTGAACCCCTCTCTGCCGTTGCCCATGTGCAGGTTCAGCACCCCGACCCTGCCGCACAGCATTCCGCCGACGCGCGTGTCGGACGCGATGCGGATGAGTTCCTCCACGGTGGGGACAGACGAGCGGTGGTCGGAGATCGCGAGTTCCCCCGTCCCGATCACCTCGTCGATCAGGACGATGTCGCGCCGGGTCGAGCCCGTCAGGGTTATCAGGGGCAGTTCATAGGATCCCGTGCAGATATACGCGGTGATCCCCTCGTGGGTCAGAGCCCTCGCCTTCGCGAGAAGGGACTCCAGATGGCGGGTCGTCCCGTCGGCGCCGATCACCCCGACGAGGGTCGTGATGCCGCAGGTCGTGACGGAGGAAAGCGTCACCTCGGGAGTGCGGCTGTGGAATCCGGCCTCTCCGCCTCCGCCGATGATGTGGACGTGGCCGTCGATAAAGCCGGGAACCAGACGCATGCCCCGCATGTTCAGAACCTGCGTCTCGAGCCCCGTGCAGTTGAAGTCGAGGCCCCTTTCGATCGCGGCGATTTTGCCGTTCAGAATCAAGACATCCACGACGCCGACGTAATCGGGAGAATACAGCTCTCCGTTTTTTAAAAGCAGGACCATGGATTCCATAAACTTTATCCCCTCATTTGACGTCAAAGGCCGGATTTTGTCACTCTTTAAATTTCATTTAAGCAAACCGGGGCTCATCGGCTCGTTTCGATCGCGCCCAGCTTTTCCTCGAACCCGTAGATCGTCGGGTCGATCTCGTCCACCGTGTTATTCAGGTCGTCCAGACCCCGGAAACGGTAACCTTTGGGCAGGCGGTTGGCAAAACGCTTCACCTTCAACAGGGCCTGCAGGTAGTTACGCTCGTAAGGCAGAACCATTTGAGCCGCAAGCAGGGCGCTCGGCGTCGGTTCTTCGAAAAAGAGCATCGCCATCTCCAGGTTCTCGTCGATTTCCATCTCATCGTACCAGATCGCTGCGAGGGTCGAGCGGTATCGGTTGCGCTCGCGGCCGTGCACCAGCTTCCGCACCACGCGGTCGATTTTGTGCAGCCCCGCGTACAGGATGTCGAGCACGATGGAATAATTGGCCCGCGGCATCGAGTACTCGGCGATGTACTCGGCCTCCGCCTCGGGCAGCACCTGTTTGCGCAGCAGACGGCCATAGGAAGGACGGAGGGTCACGGCGGCCGATTCCGGCGGGCTGTCCGTCAGGGCCCGAAACACCTCCCCCGTCTCGAAGCCGCGGCGCTCGAACGGGGAGTCCGCCAGCCACGTCACGAATCCGGGGTCGAAAAGCCCCTTTCGTCCGGCGCGCCCGGCCATCTGCAGAAACTCGTTTTTCGTTATGGGCTCGTCGTGATGGTACTGCACCAGCTGGGCGAAGATGGCGTACTGGGCGGGAAGGTTCACCCCCAGAGCCAGCGCGTTCGTCCCGCAGACGACGTCCAACAGACGTTCTCGAAAGGCGGACTCCACCAGCAGTTTTTCCTTGGGAAACATTCCCCCGTGATAGACGCCCACGCCGTTCAGGAGAGGCGGCGAAATCTTCGTCACCTCGAGAATTTCGGCCAGCTCGTTCAGCCGGGCCAGCTGCTCACGCCCCAGCTTCCGACGCGTGACCGCGATGCTGAACGCGAGGTCGGACGCGCCCTTCTGAGAAAACAAAAAAATCAGGGCGTCGTGAACGCTCCGAATCGCCGCCGGTTTGTCGGGGGTGAAGATCAGGCGCGTCATACGCTCGTGGCTTTCATGGATGAGGAAACGCCGCGAACAGACCTCCGACAGGTAACGTCCCACGGCCTTCACGCCCCCCAGGGTCGCGGACATCACAAGGATCGGGGTATCGACGTGAGTGTTTCTTATTCCGTCGATATAGGTCCGCGCCCGGTCGGGATCGTTGAAGATGTAGTGAAACTCGTCCACGATCAGCATCTGTCTCGGGACTTCCGTGTACTTCATCGTGTAGATTTCCTGAGTGCAGCAGATGATCTGCGCCCCTTCGTTGCGCCTGAAATCGCCGGTCTCGATGCCGACGTCGAACCCCATCCGCCTCAGGTCCATATAGCGTTCGTTGCTCAGTGCCTTTATCGGAGCCGTGAAGATGACGCGCCCCGCCGTGGGCATCGTCGCGTTGCCGTCCGTATCCAGCAGCCCCGCCCAGAGATAGGCGACCAGCGTTTTCCCGGCGCCGGTCGGCGCGGACAGCACCGCGCTCTCCCCCTTTATGCGGGCATACGTGTCGAGCTGCCATTTATAAAATTCTGTTTTCTCCAAATCCGAAGCTCCCTCAGGCCCGAGGGCCGCAGTTTTACCGAAGAAGGCGCATCGCCCTGACGCGAATCGTCTCAGTGCAAATCGTCTTTCGATCCAATAAGATTATCACATTATGAGCGTCGAGATGCCCCAAAATCGAGTCGCCTTTCATCATTCCGCGGCGACGGGGTTCTTCAGGACTCCGATTCCCTCGATTTCGACCTCCACGACGTCTCCAATTTTAATGGGGCCAACGCCTTTGGGCGTTCCCGTGGCGATGACGTCCCCGGGCTCCAGCGTCGCGAAACGACTGAGGTGGGCGACGATGAAGGGCACGGAGAAGATCATGTCCCCGAAGTTGCTCTGCTGCACGACACTGCCGTTCTAACGCGTCGTCAGCTTCGCGGCGTCCGAGATTTTATCGGTTACGAGCAGGGCCGGGCCAAACGGGCCGAAGGTGTCGAAGCCCTTGGCCCGAATCCACTGGCCGTCCTTCTGCTGCAGATTTCTCTCGGAGACGTCGTTGAAACAGGAGTACCCCAGAATGCAGTCCGCCGCACCGGCCTCGTTCACGTTTCTGCACGTCTTTCCGATCACGACGGCGAGCTCCCCCTCGTAGTCGACGCGTCCCGTCCAGGAGGGAATCCGGATGGATTCGCCCTGCGCGATCAGGCAGGTCCGGGGCTTCATAAAAATGCAGGGCTCGTCGGGAACCGCCATGTTCGACTCTTTGGCGTGCTCGCGGTAGTTCAGGCCGATGCACCAGATTTTAACGGGGTCGATCGGCGTCATGAACTTCAGGCCCTTCGCGTCCAGCTTCCGCCCCGTGGGAGAGAGCCCGTCGAGCACCTCCACCTCCCCGCCCGCAATCCTGCCGCAGCAGACCTGGCCATCCTTCAAAAAGCGGACGAACAGCGTCCCCTTCTCCAGCTTCATCATATCCATATTCACAACACCCCTGTCGCTCATTCTGAATTTTTATAAATGAAAAAAGACAGGTAACATGGTAACAAAAAATGCGCAAAGACGAACGATAAATTTTAAAAAGATTCAAAGCCGGAAGAAAAAGGCAATGAAGAGGCAATGAAGAGGATCGACAGGGCAGGCCCGACGCTCTCCTTAAATAATCCTCATTTCCGCGTTCGCTCGCGCCTTCGCCTTCTTGCCTGATATTTTATGCCCGCGTTGCGATATACTCTTGCTTAACAATGAAGGAGGGGTTTGCGTGTATAAGGTTGTGCTCATTCGTCATGGAGAAAGCTCATGGAATCAGGAAAACCGTTTCACCGGGTGGACCGACGTTCCCCTGTCGGAAAAGGGCGTGGGGGAGGCGCGGGAGGCAGGGAAGCTCCTTAAAAAGGAGGGATACGTATTCGATCTGGCCTTTACCTCCGTGCTGAAGCGCGCCATCAAAACGCTGTGGCTGGCGCTCGAGGAAATGGACCGGATGTGGATTCCCGTCCGTCACTCCTGGCGCCTCAACGAGCGTCATTATGGAGCGCTGCAGGGTCTGAACAAGGCGGAAACGGCCGCGAAATACGGCGACGATCAGGTGAAAATCTGGCGTCGCAGTTACGACGTTCGCCCTCCTCTGCTCGAAAAGAACGACGAGCGCCACCCCTCGAAGGACCCGCGCTACGTATCTCTGAAACCCGCGGAGCTTCCGGACGGGGAGTGTCTGGCCGACACCGTCGCCCGCGCCGTCCCGTACTGGGAGGAAACGATCGTCCCCGAGATTCGGAGCGGCAGAAAAATCGTCATCGCCGCGCACGGCAACAGCCTGCGCGCCCTTGTAAAATACCTGGACAACGTATCGGAGAAGGACATCCTCGAGCTGAACATCCCGACGGGGGTTCCCCTGCTCTACGAGCTGGACGCGGACATGAAACCCGTGGGACACCGTTACCTCGGGGATCAGGAGGCCGTCGCGAAGGCACAGGCCGCCGTCGCCGCCCAGGGAAGCGCGAAAAAATAAAACAATATTCTTTCCATGACATGATCTGAGTTTTTTGATAATGGGGTGCAGGGGTTTGTGACCCCTGCCCGAGTTTTGGGGCGGAGCCCCAACTGAACGACAGAATATGGGGAGGTATTCAACATGCACTTTTCAGAACGTATTCGGGCGATGCAGTCGTCCCCCATCCGGAGACTTCTTCCGTTTGCCGACGAGGCCAAAAAGGCGGGGAAAAAGGTCTATCACCTGAACATCGGCCAGCCCGACATCAGGACCCCGGACGAGTATTTTCAGGCCGTGCGCGACTTCAGAGTCAACACCATCGAATACGCCACGTCCCAGGGCAGCAACGACCTGCGCGACGCCATCAGCGCCTACTACAAAAGCTGGGATATTCCCTACGAGCGCGACGACATGTACATCACGAACGGGGGAAGCGAGGCCCTGTGGTTCACCGTCATGACGATCTGCGACGTCGGCGACGAGCTGCTGGTGCCCGAGCCCTTTTACGCGAACTACAACGCCTTCGCTCAGGCGTCCCTCGCAAAAGTCGTCCCGATCCCCACGAAGGCCGAGGAGGGATTTCACCTGCCGCCCGCGGACGTCATCGAAAAACTGATCACGCCCCGCACACGCGCCATCTGGATATCCAACCCCGGCAACCCGACGGGGACGGTGTACACCGCCGCGGAATTGGAGATGCTGGCCGCCCTCGCCAGAAAGCACGATATCTACCTGATCTCCGACGAGGTCTACCGCGAGTTCACCTACGACGGGCAGAAGTTCACCAGCCTCGGGCACATGAAGGACGTCCTCGACCGTCTGATTATGATCGACTCCGTCTCTAAGCGTTTCAGCGCCTGCGGAGCGCGCATCGGCTGCCTCATCATCAAAAATAAGGAGTTTCTGGCTCAGGTCCTGAAACTCTGCCAGGGACGCCTTTGCGTCTCCACCCTGGAGCAGGTCGGCGCGACCGGGCTTTACCGCACGGCGAAAAGCTACCTCGAAGAGGTCAACAAAGAGTACAAATCGAGGCGCGACACCCTGTACGCGGCGCTGAAGGACATGAAGGGCGTGGTCTGCGAGGAGCCGAAGGGGGCGTTTTACGTCATGGTGAAAATGCCCGTCGACGACGCCGAAAAGTTCATCATCTGGCTGCTCCAGAACTACGACGTCAACGGGGAGACCGTGATGGGCGCGCCCGGCAACGGTTTTTATGCGACGCCCGGACGGGGCAAAAACGAGATGCGTCTGGCCTACGTCCTGAAAAACGAGGATCTCGTGAGGGCAATGAGCATCCTGAAGAGCGCCCTCGAGGCCTATCCCGGAAGGGTGGAGGCGATCAGGGCGTAAAAACCCGTCGCCGCGAACATCCTCGACCGAACACACGGGGCCCCGAACGCGTTTCGAGGCTCCGGTTTCACGTAAATCCGGCGAACGCGCGAACGGCAAATGTGGAGATCGACGCGGCCCTCTTAAACGACCGCACTCCGGTGTCGATCGATTACGCCGCGGGCGATACGATAACGATAACCGGCGATGAATCGCTGGAAGCAGCTGGCTTCGCCAGAATTAAAGCTCTGAACGGTCAAAATAAGCCCTTTCATCTTGTCCTTAACAACGCGACGCAAGAAATACCGCGAAAGGCTCCTGGCGATTCCAAATTTTTCACGTGGGCTCCTAACATTGAAAACATCACTAACGTGACCCTCTTATCGATCTCCGGTCCCGGAGTACAGGAAATTGACAAATTCGCATTGAGGGAATGCACGGTTCTGAAAAGCATATCATTTCCCGTGGCAGGAATAATTGGCCCTTATGCGTTTGAGGCCTGTCCATTCCTGGAAAACGTGCATTTGCCGTCTGTGAGCACCATAGAATATGAAGGATCCTGCGCACGATTCTTGCCCGCTCCGCCCGACAGCGTATAAAGAACCAAATTTAACAACCCGCGGCGCCTGTATGGATTTTCTCACATCCGAGGGCCTTTTTCTTTAGGGTGAATGCAGATTGGCGATTTTTATTTTATAAAATATCCCAATGACTCAAAAAAGACTTGCATATTTTATAAAGCCTGTTAAAATGCAGGTAAAATTATCTTACAGGGGGTTAAGTTATGACGAAGGCCGAACTTGTTGATGTCATTGCCGGGCAGTTGAAAGAACCGAAAAAGAGTGTGGCTCCTGTTGTTGAAAAGTTTTTTGATCTGATCGCGGAATCTCTCGGCAAGGGCGAAAAATGCACGTTCGTCGATTTCGGCGTGTTCGAGGTAAAGGACCGCGCCGCCAGAGAGGGCCGCAATCCCCAGGATCCCACGAAGGTCGTCAAGATCCCCGCGAAGAAGGTTCCCGTGTTCCGCCCCGGCAAGGCACTGAAAGAGCGGGTCCGTACCTCGAAGGGCGGCAGAAAGAAGAAGTAACCCGAGAGACAATCACAGGCCACGAGCGTAAAAAATATTTTCGCCGTGGCCTTTTTGTTGATGGGTGGGGTTCTTTACCCTGCGTCTCAGGTAAAGAGAGTGTTGTGTCGTCTTTAATTTTATTTTTATATTTTTTGCCTTCCGAGTCCGCTGACGAAAATGACTTTGGACGGGGTGCGTTTAGTTGAACGTAAACCGTTGCAGTTTGTGTGTCGGAATACATCCATCCGACCGAGGTGGAGGCAGTCCGACTGTTGGGGTTTACCTTCAGCCCGGCAGGGCAAACGCATGAACATAATAGTAATATCTTGCAAAAACTAACTTTGCGTATTTTACCTAGGTATTTTT
>JAITPZ010000078.1 GCA_031289165.1 Synergistaceae bacterium | reverse complement strand
GATCCGATAGGTAAAACATATTTTGAATCCAAAAGTCAACAACTTAACTCAAGCTCAAAACCGCGAGATGCACAGCGAAAACCTGCTTCATTAAGTCTCATGTGAAAAGAAAGCCATTTTGCCCTTTTCACCATTGGGTGAAAGTGACGCGATACACGCCTCGTTCCTCGCGTCGGAAATCTTTCTTATAAGCGTGAGTTTCACTGACGGATCGCACCGCATCTCGCCCTTATCTCTTCGAGCGTTACCGGTTCAACCAGGCCCGATGCGGCTTCATTCATCGCCAAAATCGTTTCAGCATTGGGTATCGTGCCATACCTGGCCTCCAATGCCGCAATTTGGGCGTCGGCCTCTTCGGGGGAGAGCGGTCCATCGCTGTAAGGTTCGGGCATCTCGTCCTCGCAGCATACAGAAGCGACATAAGGCTTCAATTTTTTTATGCCTTCATCGGACAGTCTGTCGATTATGCTGTGTAAGCCCTGTCTGTCTGTTTCGGCGACGCGCATTCGCAACACCTCCTGCCTGCGAGTATTATAGAGGAACCGGGGGTCATGTTCAACAGCGTGTTACCTTTGGAGGTTTTCATGGACAATCCCGAGACGGTGTTTCTGATCGAGAATACGATGGGGCTTTTCTGGATTCTGGTTCAGCAGGTTTGTGAATACATGGACATGTTCGACGCGTTGTTCCTGTGGCTTGCTGAAAATTACCGGATGGAGCTTCACCTTGGGATTGCCCTGCCTGATCCTGATCCACGTGGTCGTCACCGGCGCGCGCCCTCTCCTCGCGCACATGAAACGAAGCGGTCAGCGTCGTTGACGCTTTCTCCCCCGAGCGGCGCGTTTGGCGAATATCCGGTACAGCTCCACGTCCGGGCAACTTTGCGTGAGGGAGACGCAGATCGCCTCCGCCGAGCGAAAGTCGCCACTCTGACAGAGGGCGAACGCTTCCTTCCAGAGCGTCGTCTCCTCCCGTCTTTTCTCCGCCTCTTCCGGCGTACATGCCGTGAATATGGGAGTGGCGGCCGATCGTCCCCTGAGCTTCACGAGGTCCAGCGGCATCAGCGCGATCCTTTCGTCGCAGAGGTCCGCGGTGTCCCCGCTGATTACGACGCCGACGCCGTACTCCGGACACATGCCCCCGAGGCGGGAGGCGATGTTCACGGTGTCGCCTATCGCGGTGTAGTCCATCAGCTCGCTCGTGCCCATGTTGCCCACATGGGCCGCCCCGGTATGAACGGCCCCGCCCATTCGCAGGCGCACGCCGAACCGGGCCGCGAGCCTCTCGTTCAGTTTTTCCAGCGCCGCGTGCATGTCCAGGAGCGAGCGCACGGCCCTGTACGCGTGGTCCGGAACGTCCGTCGGCGCGTTCCAGAACGCCATGAGGCTGTCCCCGACGAACTTGTCGAGCGTCCCCAGCGAGCCGCGGACGATCGACGTCATGGGCGTGAAGTAACTGTCGAGCATCTCCACAACCTCCGTCGGAGGCATTTTTTCCGTGAGGGAGGTGAAGCCCCTCAGGTCGGTGAAAAGCACCGACACGATCCTCTGCTCGCCGCGCAGACTGCTCGCGCCCCCGCTCTCCAGAATCCTGCCGACGACCTCGGGCGCGACGTAGCTGGAGAACGCGCGCCGCAGGAGCCTCTTCTCCCGCTCCTCGAAGAGAAAGCGCAGCGAAAACGTGGAGAACCCCTCGACGAAAATCGCGGTCAGCGCGTAAAGCGGCGTGATGTAAGCGCCCGCCGAAATCATTGCGTGCCGGCACCCGAACCAGACGCCGGCCGCCAGAATCGCGCCCGGAAGAAGGGCGATCTGCGGGCGCGTCAGGCCGAACAGCGCCATCGACGCCAGTCCCGCGACGAGGAGCAGCCCCATTTCCCACGCGAGAAGGTTCAGCGGCATACGGATGAACCTCCCGGAGAGGATGCTGTCCACCACGGCGGCGTGAAGTTCGAGACCGGGATACGCGGCGTCGAACGGCGCGGGCCGAAGATCCCGCAGTCCGGCTGCGGTGGAGCCCACGAAAGCGACGCGACCTGCCAGATTTTCCCGCGGCACACGTCCGTTCAGAACGTCGACCGCGCTGAAGCGGGGATAGACTCCCTCGCCCCCTCGGAAGGCCACCGGCATGACGCCCCCGTGCGACAGCGGAACTTCGACCCCGGCCACTTTGACGCTTACGAAACCGTCCTGCCGGACGCGGGCGACGACGCTTTTTTCCCCGGCGCCAAGCGCGAGCGCGGCCAGCGCCAGCGACGGGACGGGCGCGCCGTTCACCGCCACGAAGAGCGGAACCCGCCTGAACACCCCATCGACGTCCCCCGCGGCGTTTATCAGGCCAATCGCCGACGCGGCTTCGGCCAGGACGGGCAGCGGCATCAGAACGGCCGATTCCTGAGCGAGCAGTTCCGCGAGCGGCGGCGCGCCGCCCGCCCTCATCTCGATGACGGGGAAGGATTTCACGGGGGATGCAGGGGCGTTTTCCATCGCCTGCGCCGAGATCGCCACCGGGAGCTTTTCGATGACGGAGGCCAGATAACGGTCGTTGTCCATCAGCTCCGGGGGCAGCCCGCGAAGTTCGACCACGACGCCAAAATCCCTTTTGAGCCGGTTCGCCCACAGCTCCGGCGAGGTCCGGTCGGGCTCGCTCATCAGGATGTCGACGCCGACGGACAGAACCCCGCAGTCGTTCAGCGCCGTCAGAAGCTCCGCCAGACGGTATCGCGGCCACGGCCACTGCCCCAGCTCCCCGATGCTGCGCTCGTCGATATCGACGAGGACGGGGACGGGCGAAGGCTCTCCGCTCTCCATCGCCTTCAAAAAAACGTCGTAGATTCCCATGTCGATGCGCTGCAGAAACGGAGGACGCAGAATCATCAGATACGCGACGACGGCCAGGCACAACAGCCCCGATGCCGTTACGCAGCCTGTTCGAGCCCGGGCCGTTCGGGTCCAGCCCGTTCGGGAAAGGGAACCCCTATTTTTTGACGTCGTATTCGGACCTCCGGATCAGCTCCAGAATTTCCCGTTCCGAGGTCGGCTCGTAATTCCGCACCTCCACGGCGACGTTGACGGTGTAGGTATTTCGGGCCGGCTGCCAGTTCTCGGAGAACAGCGTGTGGATGTGCCCGCATATCGCGAGCGTGTTTCGGGCCTGCACCATGCAGGGGTCGTGAGTGAGCATGACCCTCATTCCGTCCATATCGATGAATTCCTGCCCCTTCACCGACCTGAATCCAATTTCTTCGTACTCCGCGGGCGTGAGGTGGTCATGGTTGCCCAATATGAGGCGGAAGGGGCGGGATGTAATCCCAAGAGCGCGCATCAGCTCCCGGCACGAGGCGTACGGCGAATCCGGCTGACGGCCTCCGAAGATATCTCCGAGTATCCAGACCTCGCTCGCGTCGCGTGTTTTATTTGTAAATCGCGCGATCAGGTCGTCGTTCATCTCCTCGATCGTCCCGTACGGACGTTCCGCATAGGCCATGATGCCGGAATCATAAAAGTGCAGGTCGCTGATAAAGTAACGCATCCTCAAACCACTCCGTTCGAAAGATTACGGTTTTATTGTATCAGCACTTCCCGGCGTATAATGAAAAAACATGACGATTGAGTTCCTGCCGGGGGGCCCTGCCTCCCTGAATTTTAAATCCGGGGAGGTCTCGCAATATGCGAAGGAGTGGGAAACGCGGTTTGTTTTGGATCATCGTGACGATTCTTTTTTTTGCGTCTCTCCTGGCGACGCCTTCGGCAAAACGGGCGTCGGCCTCGGAACCGGGCGGGCGCGTCGAGAAAACGACGCCGCGCCTGCGGGCCGTCCGCGAGGGAGCGGAAACCGACCTCGCCGTGGGATCTCCGGTGTACGAGTTCGACATTCTGCGAACGAACGCGACCGGAACCGGAACGATTCGTTTCGCCGACGACTCCGTTCTCGAACTCAGGGGCGACACCGAGGTGGATATCCGGGAGGTCGTGTTCTCCGAAAACAGAAACCGCTTCAACATCGGCCTGGCGGAGGGCGCGGCGAGGGTCGTGACGGGCGCGATCGTCCGGCTGAATCCGGGAGGTTTCAGGATAACGACGCCGAGAAGCACGATAGGCATAAGGGGCACTGACCTCGAGGTCGCGGTCGATCCCGGAACCGGCGTGGAAACCGTGACGGTAAACCATATCGGCGAGGCGCGCGCCGTCACGATCCGGGACAGAGTTTCCGGAACGGTCACGGACGTCACGGCGGGGGGCGTCTCGTACTCGATAACGCCGGACACCGGAGCGATTACCATAAACGGCCGCCCGCCCGAGAAACTGGGGGCCTCCTCCGGGGGGCGCGGGGCAGGGGTCAGCGTCACGACGCGGGACGGAACGATCTACGGCGACGCGCCCCGCAGAACTGGCCTGCCGGAAAACGAGACGGGCAGCGGCGGCGACGGCAACGGGAACGACGGCAGCGCGTCCGGCAGCTCCGATTCGGGCGGCGATGGAGGAAAGGGCGACGGCGGTCAGGACTCGAACCGGTAGACCGGCTTCACGTTCACGGGTTGGGGCCCGTCCCTTCGGGCTTGCGCTTTCGGACGCCGTGGCATAAACTTTCCAGCGGAACAAAAATTGCGGACAGAGGCGGACAATGCGCGTAAAATATATGATTTTTCTTATAATTTGTTTTCTGGCGATCCGCGTGACCGGGGCGTATGCCGCCGTGTCGGGCGAGGAAATGACCCGGCAGGAGAATCTGGCCCTGGAATATCGGCTGCGTATTACCCGGACTCCCGCCGACGAGGCCGAGACGAGGGAGCGCCTGTACCTCGGCATCATCGAGGAATGCCCGGATACGGACGCGGCGCAGGAGGCTCTGTGGGTTCTCGCCGGCATCTACCTCGACGACTTCGACGAACCTCAGGAGGTGAAGGCTCAGGAGGTGTTGGAGTATTTCATAAAAAACTACCCGGACTCCCCCTGGCTCCCTCATGTCGAAAACCGGCTGCTCTGGCTTTACGAGGCGGACGGCCAGGGCAATGACGGTCAGGCTCGCGCTCTGGTCCTGTTTGAGAGGATTTTGCAGCGCGAGATGCCCCTGTCGATTCGCCTCTCCCTGGAGCTTCGCTGCGCCCGGTCCTATGAACGGGCAAAACAGTTGGATAAAGCCCGGGAATGGTATGCGCGTATCGTAAAGGAAGCCGGTTCGGCTCCCTCCCCCGAGGCGGAGGCGGCTAAATCCCGCCTTGCGGCGCTCAAAAAAAAATAAAACGGGAAAAGACGTCCTTTTGAGTGAGAGGTTTTGCGTAATATACTCTGCACAGCCTGTTTTGTCGTTCCTAAAATAGGTTCCGCGTGAAAAATCCGCGATATTGCAGGGTATATGAGGAAAGGACGCTGGAAAATATGAACTGGA
Organism: Synergistaceae bacterium; assembly: GCA_031289165.1. GTDB lineage: Bacteria > Synergistota > Synergistia > Synergistales > Aminobacteriaceae > JAISSA01. Next base: position 8,898 of record JAITPZ010000078.1, on the reverse strand, counting down.
AAGCGAGGCTTCGCGCCATCTCGATGTATCTGCCGGAAAAAATTCTGGACAACGCGGAGCTGGTTCGGCAGTTTGGAACCTGGACGGAGAACAAAATTTTCAACAGGACGGGCATCGCCAAACGTCACATCGTGGACGGAGAACTGGTCTCGGACCTCGCCGCGGGGGCAGGTGAAAGGCTTTTCGAGGAACATGGAATCGACCGCCGCGAGGTCGATTTTCTGTTGCTATGCACGGAGTGTCCCGACTATTTCCTGCCGGCGACGGCCTGCGTCGTCCAGGATCGCCTGGGGTTGCGCAGCGACATCGGCGCTCTCGACTACAACCTCGGCTGTTCGGGGTTCATTTACGGCCTGGCGCTGGCCCGTGGGCTGATCGTCGGGGGCCTTGCGAAGAGGGTGCTTCTGATCACGGCGGACACCGTCTCGCGCGTGATTCACCCGCACGACAAAAGCACCCGAACGCTCTTCGGCGACGGGGCGGCGGCCACCCTGATCGAGAGGGAAGAGAGTGCGGACGCGGAGAACGGGGGCATCGGCGACTTTTCCCTCGGGACCGACGGCAGCGGAGCGCAAAAGCTGATGATCCCCGCCGGCGCGTGGGCGCGGCCCCCGTCCCCGGAAACGCGGGCGGAGACGACCAACCGGTGGGGCAACACGCGCACGCCGGAAAACCTCTACATGGACGGGCCGGAGATTCTGAGTTTCAGCATGAGGGTAGCGCCGCCCTGCATGGACGAGGTCCTGAAACGCAACAAAATTACCCTGGACGAAATTGATCTGGTCGTTTTTCACCAGGCGAGTCGAATGCTGCTCGAAAAGCTGCGGGATGCGCTGAAAATTCCACGGGAAAAGTTTGTCGTCAACATCGAAAACTACGGCAACACGACCAGCAGCACCATCCCCATAGCCCTGCGCGAGGCGGAGCTGGAGGGACGCCTGAAAAAAGGCGACAGAGTCCTCGTGATGGGCTTCGGAGTGGGCCTCTCCTGGGGAGGGACCGTGCTGCGCTGGTAAAGTACAAAAGGGAGGGCCGCCGAAACGACGCCTCCCTTTTTTGGTCTTCGATTCCTCCGGGATCAGAGGGTTTTCAGGAATGCCTCCATTTTGTCCATGGCTTTTGTCAGGTTCTCCATTGAGCAGGTGCAGGCGATGCGGATGTAGCCTTTGCCGCTCTCGCCGAAGGCGGAGCCGGGGATTGTCGCCACGTGGGCGTTTTCGAGCAGCTTCCAGACGAAGTCCTCGCTGGAGAGTCCCGTCCCTGTGATGTTGGGAAACAGGTAGAACGCTCCCTCGGCCGGCGCGCAGGCGACGCCCTTCATTTTGTTGAGCCGTTCGACGACGTAATTCATGCGTTCAGCGAAGATCTTTCGACGCTCGATCAGCTTCGCGTCGTGATTCGCCAGAGCGTAGGCGGAGCCCTTCTGCGCCAGAGTGTTGAGTCCGTAGGTCTGGTTCGCCGCGATCAGGGTTATCACGCGGATCAGCTCCGCCGGACCGATGGCGTATCCGACCCGCCATCCGGTCATGCAGTGGCTTTTCGACATTCCGCCCATCGTCAGGGTGCGCTCCTTCATTCCGGGCAGCGTCGCGAACGCGGTGTGTTTGCCCCTGTAGATCAGGGCTTCGTAAATCTCGTCGCTCAGAAGCAAAAGATCGCGCTCGGCGACAAATGCAGCGATTTCCTCCATTTGTCCGCGGGGAATCACCCGGCCGGTCGGGTTGCCGGGAGAGTTCAGCACCAAAAGTTTCGTCCGCGGCGTCGTCGCCCTTTTCAGGTCGTCGAGGGCGGGGGCGAATCCGTTTTCCTCGCGCGTCCTCACGGCGACGGCAACGCCCTCGGCGGCCTTCACCTGCGCGGCGTAGGGCGGGAAATAGGGCTCGATCAGGATGACCTCGTCGCCCGGGTCGAGCAGGGCCTGCATCGCCAGAGACGGAATCTGGATGCCGCCCACGCCCATGTAGACCTCCTCGGGCGTCGCGTCGAGCCCGTGGTGACGCTTCCAGTAGTCGCACACGGCAGCGCGGACGTCGACAAATCCCTGCAGCGGTGGATAGTGGGTGAAGCCGCTTCTGGCGGCGTTCGCGGCCGCGTCGATGATGTCGTGTTCCGTATCGAAATCGGGCTCGCCAATGCTGAGGTTCAGGACGCCCTCCATTTTTTCGATCGCCTGGAAAATTTTGACCATCCCGCTCGGCTGCATGTCGCTGTAACGATTTGCCAGTTTCATATCCCGCACTTCCTTTCAGTGAGTGAATTCCTGGTTTTCCCGTGAGCCTCGATCGTTTCCCCGTCCGTTTACCCGATGTTGACCCCCGCTTCCCTGAAGGTGTTCAGAACCTCTTCGAGGGGAAGGGCGCCGACCTTCTCTTTTACGACGGTCCCCTCCGCGTCGAGGAAGAGGAGGTGAGGGACGTAACGGATTTTGTACTTTACGGCCATTTCACGGTTTTCCATGACGTTGATCTTCTCGGCCGTGAGCCTGCCCGCGTATTTTTCATTGAGCGCGTCCAGAACATGGGACATCTGCGCGCAGGCAGAGCAGTTGGGGGTCGAGAGCATCTTCAGCGAGGGCAGCCCCGCCGCGTGGGCGCGAGTCGGAAAGAGAGCGAGCAACGGCAAAACGCACAGCAAAATGTTCATGATAACAACTCCTTTTAAAGTATGAATTCAGTATGAATCCGCAGGGAATACAAGCCAGCGCCGCCTGGCGGGTCAGCCGGATAAAATGGAGCGAATCGCCTCGCCCAGCTCGTAGGTGAGGCTGAAATACTCCGCGCTGCCGTTGAAGCTGGTGAAGCCGCGCGTATCCGCCGTATGCCAGCGGGCGCGGTGCCGCAGGCGGGTGATCAGGGGAGCGTATCGCGCAATCAGCGCCTGCTCCCGGTCGAGGGCGCAGGCGTAAGGGAAGAGGGCCTCGAACCTTTCGACGGTGTCCTGCTCCTTCAATAGGGCCTGGCTGTCCAGTCCCAGCTGGAACCCCTCGATTTTATTCAGCAGGCGCACACCCTCCTCGGAGTGAACCGGCATGAGCTTCCAGAAAATCCCGATGACGGCGATGCCGCCGACCAGAGGCGCGATGCCCGAAAGGCTCGCGTGTTGCTGCCTCAGTATCGCGAGGGCGGAGGCGCAGAAGAAAAGGGGGACGCAGGTGCGCACGATGAACGTGAGCGTACTCTCCTTCCACATTTTTTCCCTCCATATTTTTTCGCCGCCCAGAAAGGGGGCCAGAAGAAACAGCGGCGCCATGAAGGCCAGCGCGTGCGTGCTGTCGGGTTCGACGCCTCCGACTCCCCGCGAAAGGACGTGGAACATGACGAACGCGGTATAGGCCTCGAAGATGAAGAGCCCTCCGGTCCAGAACCCCGTGTTCTGAAAATGGAAGCCCTTCCCGCGCGCGGAAAAATTTCTGACGAGGGTGTGGAACGCCTTCCTTATGCGCTTCGCGGAGCTTTGATCGAGAACGATCTCGCCGGCGTCGTCCCGGTGGAAGAGGTTGTGAAGCAACAGCTTCTCCGTCGCGCTCAGAGACGAGGAATCCTGCGCGGCGGGCCCCAGGCGGAGACGGTATTTGCGCTTCATCATGCGCTCCAGCGACGAGTAGCGCGTTCCCGCGGCCTCCGGCGGCCCTTCCTCCGTGTTTTTCCCGATATCGTGTTTGCTTCTGCGTCTGCCCTTCTGCCTGACGCTCCGGTCCTCATCGGCCGTGAGGTCGTCCAGGACGTGAATGTAGCCCCTGACGGCCAGGTTCAGAATTTCGGCGGTCAGCATCCGCGCGTCCGCATTTATGTCGCGGAGGTTGCGCAGCAACCCCGGAGGCAGATCCTCGGGCGGCGTCGTCCCCGGGAGCGCCGGGGCCTGTTTCGGAACGCGGCCGTATCGGAACCACACGAAAACGTAATAGGCGGAGAGCAGGAACAGCACGGCGACGTCCCACGCGCGCCACTCTGCGCCGGAGAGGAAGTCTTCCGCCACAAGCCCCTTGTCCCATGACATGTAGAGCGTGAGGGATTTCCCCGCGTCCAGAGGCAGTGTGGTCGAGAGTCGGCCGCCGCCGTCCGCCTTCAACCCCTCGCCCTCCTGCAGATCCTCCATCTGTCCGCTGAAGAGCCTGAATTCGGAGGCCGCGCCCTTTTCACCGTTCGGCAGGGAGGCGTCGACGGCGACCTTCAGCACCGGACAGGAACTCTCGCGCAGCACCCGCCAGATCAGCGTGTCCTGTTCGGGGTGAAAGACGATCATGTTGATCAGCTCATATTTCAGCTTGAACACGTGCAGACCGGGGGTGAAGGTCGCTCCCCTCGCTCCGAGTGTCAGGCGAAGGCTTTCCGGGTTGCGGCGTATGGTCGTCTTTGTCGGCTGATCGTCGAGCGTGGCGTTGAGAAGCACGAAGCCGGTTTTGCTTTTCTCTCTGCCGCTCTTGGCGTAGTGCCCGGAGATTCCCCGCGTCAGATCCTGCGAGAGGGGCTGCCCGTCGAACGCGACGAACAGAGTCTCCTCCACATCCAGAACGCCCCTGTCCGTGAGGAAGGCGCGGATGATCAGATTTTCGATGACGGGACCGTCCGCCGCCCACGCGTTTGCCGGGCCGAAAGAGGCGACCGCGTGGAAAAAAACGAAAACAATCACAAACCTCAGGCCGATGGCGCGCAGTTTCATGACAGACCGAACCTCCCTCCGTATGGTTTTCTGAAACATTTTACCTTATTTGTTATACTTTTTACCGGCTTTATTATGCTAAACTCTGGGGCAATCAGGATGAATATGTTTTGAAATTCGATGGTTACGGCCTGTAATGTTATGGGAGGATCCGGGATGGACGACAGGGGAGAGATCCTCAGCTCGCGCGATGTAGACGAAAACGTGGCCCTGCAGATTTGGACGAAGGGCCAGTCGCCGCGGCTCGTGGTCTTCAACAAAAATCAGAACTCGAGAAAACTGATACGCCTGAACTGGCTGGAGAGATCGGACCGGAAACTTTCCATCAAGGGGAAAAAGAGAGGGGAGAGCGTGGAATTCGTTCTCGCGGACCTTTTGCCGACCCTGCAGCACATCCTGTCGGAGTACGCGGTCCTGTCCGCGTTCAAACCGCGTCTCTGGAAATTTTCCCTGACGCTCGAAAAGGCGTTGCACACCCCCGCGATCGTCACGGAAAAGGGAGAACTCTCTCTGCTGCCGGAGGAAAAACGCGCCGCTCTGTGGCTGGCGGACCTCACGGACGGCAAAAGGGGGGAGGGGTTCTTTCGTCCCTTTTTCCCACTCGCCGACGCGGAGAGGAAGGCGTTTTCGGAGGAGGGGCTTCCCATCGCCGACAACCACCGGGGGATGGAGGACCTCTTTAAAACGGGGATAGTTCGCAAGCTGGCCAGCCTCCGCCCCGACCGCTGGTATCGTCCGGTGCGGGTCATGGCGGCCGCGATCCTGCTCGGTTTTTCGTTCTGCGAGGAGGACGGCTCGGAGGTTTGCGACGCCTTCTGGGACGACGACGTGTTGCTTTCGAAAATCAACGATCCCCGTCTGATGGGGCTCGGCCGTAAATTCGTCGGATTCGTTCGGCATTTTGACGCGCTCGACAGAATGACGGCGGCTGTCTCGCAGGACAGCGTCGAGGACCTGCAGAAGGAAAAATACGCCAGAAAGCGACGCATCGAGGTTCCCGTCGGATTTCTTGGCGACGTCGAGTATTCCGTCACCTTTTTCGACAGAGAGGACGGGATGACGGCGCTGGGCTGCAGACCCAAAGCCTCCACGCTGCGTCACAAAGGGGAGCTGGTTTACACGTTCCCCTCGGACGTTTACGAGCGGGCCCTGAACGACGACGCGCGGGGCGGCGCCTCCGACGACTACTTTACCCTGATGCAGCTCACGTCGGCGAAGGCTTTCTCGATGTGGATCGACGGAATTGTACCGTACATCACCTCCTTTGTCGGCCTGATGCAGTGACGCCCCGACGACGCGGCGAGCGCGACGCCGCTCCGACGGGGAAAAGGTTCGGCGCGGGAGTCCGAAAGGAAGGGTGTAACCATGCAGGAAATTTTCAGGCACGGCAGCATATGGTTGCGAGCGGATTTTTTGTTGCGTACCCGCTCGGACGCCGACTTTCGATACGATGCGAACGGAAACGGTCCTCATGACGGCGACCGACAGGCGGGGGAAGGCGGTTCCGGCGGCGGCTTTACAGAAGATTACATGGACGCTCTGCGAGGGGCCGGAATAAGGATTGGCGTGATCGCCAACCGCAACGGCCTCGACCTCGGGGAGTTCAGAGCGCTGCGAAAACGTGCCCTCGAGGAGGAAATTTTTCTGCTGCCCGGCGTGGAGCTGCTTCTGAACGAGGGCGCGAACGGAATTCGGGCCGTGATCGTGTTCAGCGACGACTGGATTCGAAACAGCGATTACGTGGCTTCCCTCATCGACGTCGCCCTGGAGAAGAGCTCCTTCGGAGGGAAGGGGGCGCGCACTCAGGAGGGGCTTTTGGACATCATCGAGCTGCTGGAGGAGTACCGGCGGGACTTTTTCGTCGTTTTCCCCGAAGTGGAGGGCCCCTCCGGCCTGTGGCGCGAAGCGGACGGGGAGACCCTCGCCCGCTGGTTTCAGAACGGACTGTTTCAGCGTCGGGTGTCGGCCTTTCTGGGGGTGCGCAGTAATCAGCGCCGCGCCGCGCTGAGAAAACTGCCGGGATGCCGCTGGCCCGCGGAGGCCGAGGGCAGCGCCCCGTCGCGGCTCGACGGGATCGGCGCGGGAACCTGCTTCCTGAAAATCGGGGCCTTCATGTTCGAGGCGGTCCGGTACGCGCTGTCCGAGCCCGCGGAGCGCGTAGCTCATGGGCCGCGCGGACACGGGGCGGCCTGGATCGAGAGCGTCGTATTCGAGGGCGGTATGCTGGACGGGATCACGCTCTCCTTCTCGTCGGAGCTGAACGCCCTGATAGGGATACGCGGCAGCGGAAAGTCCGCCATTCTGGAGATTCTGCGTTACGCCCTGGACGTCCCGTTCGGAGACCGCGCTCCGGACCGGGAGTACAAGGGAAAGCTCGTGGAATACGTCCTGGGCGACGGCGGCAGGGCGACGGTCCGGGTCAGGGGCAGGGACGACGTTCGTTACGAGCTGTGCCGGATCCTTCACGAGGCTCCGGACGTTCGCGTCAACGGCGTCCTCCAGCCGAATCTTTCCATGCGGAAGGAAATCCTGCACAGGCCGCTGTACTTCGGCCAGAAGGATCTTTCGAGCATCGGGGAGGGCTTTGAGAGGGACCTGGTCGAAAAGATCCTTGGGGAAAAGAACGTCCCGCTGCGCCAGCGTATCGGGGAGCAGCGGCGAAAGATCGCGGAGCTGGCCGGGGAGCTGAAAAAGTTCCGGGACGTCGCCGAGCGGAGGCGGGAGTGGGACGCGCGCCGCAGGGACGCGGAACAGCGCCTCGTGTTCTATCGGGAGTACGGGATCGAGGAGAAGCTGCAGAAGCAAACCGACCTTGACGCCGACGCCCGCGCCTGCGCTCAGGTCACGGCGACCCTGAAGACCTGCCTCGGGGAGCTGAATGCCTTCGTCCGGCGTCAGGAGGGCGAGCTGGAAAAGCATCGCCGCTACATATCGGAGCAGAACGCGCCCTTCTTCGAGTCGTTTTTTGCCGTATATGAACAAATATGCGGAAATTTCGAGCAAATCCGCGAGGCGCTGCTCGAAAGCACGGAGCTTTCCGCGGCCCTGGACGAACAGACGAGGGGTTTTGTCAGAATACAGGAGCAATTCAAGGAAGAGTTCGCCGTTCTGGAGCGAAAAATCACCCTGGACCTGCAGGCTCAGGGCGTTCGATCCGTTCAGCTGGAGGAGTTCCGCGCCCTGCGTCGGACCATCGAGGAGGCGAACCAGGCTCTGGAGAGCGCCGACAGGGAAGAGGACGAGTTCCGAACTCTGAAGACGACGCTGGAAAACGAGCTGGAGAACCTGAACGCCTTGTGGTTCGAGGAGTTCGAGACGATCGAGACCGAGCTGGGAAAGGCCGGCGCCGGACACTCGAACCTGAGGATCCATGCGGCGTACCGGGCTGATCGAGCCGCCTTCGTGGAGCGCATGAAGGGCCTCTTCCGGGACGGCGAGGTCCGCGAGTCCCTGCTTCGGTCCCTGGCGGACGTGTTTCAGGACTTCTGCCTGATATACAGGGGAATGGAGGAGGCGAGGGCCCTTCTGGGTCCCTCGGCCCCGGCGTTTGAGGCACGTTTCATGGAAAACCTTGGAGATCTTCTGACGTGGCAGGTCCCCAACGTGTTCACCGTCGAATATCAGGGCAGGGAGCTGAAACAGCACTCGCTGGGACAGCGCGCCTCCGCCCTGATTCTGTTCGTGCTCGACCGGCAGGACAACGACGTAGTCATCATCGACCAGCCGGAGGACGACCTGGACAACCAGACGGTCTACGAGGACGTGATCAAGCTGATCTGCAGCCTGAAACCGTCGAAGCAGTTCATCTTCGCCACGCACAACGCGAATATCCCTGTCCTTGGGGACGCGGAGGAAGTATTCGTCTGCTCCTGCCGGGACAACGCCATCCGCGTGGAAAGCGGCAGCATCGACAGCCCGAAAATCCAGCAGGGCATCGTGAACATCATGGAGGGCGGCGAGGAGGCCTTCAAAAGACGCAAGGGCATCTACGAAATATGGAAGCCCGAGGTCACCCGGGAAAACTGAGGCGGACGAGGTTGAGGGCGCGTATTTCGCGTGGATTGTTTTTCATAAGCGTTCAAGCCCCCTTTTGAATTTTCAAAATTCAATTTTTAGATGGTACTGTTGGTTCCAAATTGTAGAGATGAGGGAGTAAAATAAGATAAAATCATGATTATTGCATGATATTTTTAGAATTCAGCGGTCAAATACATATTTTATATGAGGCTTCAGGCCTAT
>JAITPZ010000170.1 GCA_031289165.1 Synergistaceae bacterium | reverse complement strand
GTCGTCGTGAAGGGCGGACGCGGCGGGCGGGGTAACGCGCGCTTCGCGAATTCCGTGCGCCGCGCGCCGCGTTTTGCTGAAAAGGGCGACCCCGGCGAGGAAAAAACGCTGCTGCTGGAGCTGAAGCTCATCGCCGACGTCGGCCTGGTGGGGTTACCCAACGCGGGGAAGTCCAGTATACTGGCAGCGATCAGCGGGGCCAGGCCAAAAATCGCGGGCTATCCCTTCACTACGCTTTCCCCAAACCTTGGGGTTCTGGCGGTGGACGACCGGCAGATCGTCATCGCCGACGTTCCGGGGCTGATCGAGGGCGCGCACGACGACAGGGGGCTGGGGCTTCATTTTTTGCGGCACGTCGAGCGTACCCGTCTGCTGATTCACGTCATCGACCTCTCCGGCGGGGACGTGCTGGAGGATCGCAACGTCGTTCAGAAGGAGTTCGAGGCGTACGGCATGGCCCTTTCCGATCGTCCCTGCATGGTCGTGGGCAACAAGACGGACCTTCCGGGGGCGGAGGAGAACGCCCGAATCCTGATGAATGAAATGGAGCGGCTGGGTTTGAAGTGCCTCTGCGTGAGCGCCCTGAACGGCGACGGCATTCAGCCGCTGATCGGCGAGATCGTCGAAATGGTGAGGCTGCACCCCCGCCCGGTGGGGAGGACGTCGCTGGCGGAGAAGCCGGCCGAGCAGCTGCCTCGTCTTCGCGGCACGACTCCGAAGCCGGTTTCCATCGTCCGGCTGACCGACGGAAGCGGAAAGGGATTTCGGGTGGAACACGTCAACCTGGAAAAGGTGGTGCAGCGCATCGACTTCGACCAGGATGACGCCCTGATGAAGTTCGCGCGCGTCCTGAAGCGCCTGAAGGTCGAGGAGGCGCTGGAGAAGGCGGGCGCCGTCGAGGGCGACAAAATTTATATCGGAGAGATGGAGTTCGATTTCGAACCTGATAAAATAGTAGAATAAGAAGAATAAAAACTATTTGGAGTCAGAGGGTCCGCGACCCCCGTGGAGTTTGAGGCGGAGCCTCAGGTTTTGAGAAAAGCAGGAAGGCGGAAGGTCTGTGGGTGGAAAAACGGGTATCATGGGGGGCACTTTCGACCCCATCCATTACGGTCATCTTCTGGCGGCCGAGGAGAGCCGGCGTCAGCTGGGGCTTGACAGGATCGTGTTCGTTCCGACGGGGAAACCGCCGCATAAGAGGAACCGGCTCGTCACGTCCGTCGAGGATCGTTACGCGATGACGCTTCTGGCCGTGGCCGGAGTCCGGGAGTTCTCCGTTTCCCGCACGGAGATCGACCGGAAGAGTCCCTCGCATACCGTCGATACGCTGCGGGAGTTTATCGCACAGAGCGCCCGCCCGTGCGAGCTGTTCTTCATCACGGGGCTCGACGCGCTTTTGGACATTGAGACGTGGGCAGACTTCATGCAGCTTCCGACCCTCTGTACCCTCGTGACGGCGACGCGGCCCGGATATTCCGTCGCCGGGCTTGAAAACCTTCCCGACGCGGTGAAACGGGCGTTGAAGCTGGTCGAAATCCCTCAGTTCGCGGTTTCCAGCACGGAAATTCGCGCGCGCGTCCGGGACGGCAGGGGAATTCGCTTTCTCGTTCCGCATCTTGTGGAACTCTACATCGAACATCGCGGACTTTACAGGGAGCCGGAGGTGTCACAGATTTGAAGGTTCTCAAAATAATCACCATCGTTTTTCTGATCATCACGGCGACGGTCGGGGGGGCGGCGTGGAGCTTCATACAGCATTTCAGAGATAATCCCCTTCCGGACAATCGGAAGACTGTTTCTTTGACCGAATCCGGCGCGTCCGTTTCCTCCGATCCGAGAACGATAAGCGGAGATCCTCCGCAGATCCGGGAGCCGACGTTTTCGATTCCACCCCTGCAGGGCGCCATCAACCTGCTGATCATCGGCCTCGACGACGTTGACACCGTGCAGCGCGCGGACGCCGTGGCCATGGTCAAGTTCGATCAGGACAGGAAGTTCCTCCGTATTATGGCGATCCCGCGCGACTCCAGGGTCAAGATTCCCGGGCGCGGCTGGGACAAGATCAATCACGCCTACGCCTACGGGGGTGCCGATCTGCTGAAAAGCACGGTAATGACCCTGATCAACGAGGGATTCGACTACTTTTCGGTCGTCAACTACGACGGGTTTCCGCGGATTATCGACCTTCTGGGCGGCATCGATATTCACGTCGAGAAAAAACTGGTGTACACGGACTACTCCGGGAAGCTGTTCATCAATATCCCGCAGGGGCCGCAGCACATGAACGGCAAGACGGCCCTCGAATACGTCAGGTTCCGCCACGACCCGCTGGGCGACATCGGACGCGTGCAGCGTCAGCAGAAGTTCCTCGCCATCCTCATGGAGAAACTGAAGAGTCCCCTGGTTATCCCGAAAATTTCGGGCCTGGTCAACGAGGCCATTGCCTCGGTCAACACCGATCTGAGCCCTCTGGACGCCGTGAAGCTGGCGATGTTCGCCAACTCGCTTCCGCGTGAGCGGATCGAGCTCGTCATGGCCCCGGGCCGAGCGACCTACATCGACAACATCAGCTACTGGGCCCTCGACGTTCAGGCCATGTCCATGATGTGGGCGCGGGATATTGACGACGCGCCTCTCCTTACGGATGTCGAATCGGCGGACCTCGCGCCGGTCTCGGATCGGGAGGGGATTCAGGAGGTGCTGACCCGGATAGGCAGGATTGGCATCCTGAACGGGGACGGGGCCAGCGGACTCGGGCGGCGGGCCTCCCAGATCTTCCAGAAGCTGGGGGTCGACGTGGTTTACACGGGTAACGCGAAACACTTCGACTACTACACCTCCAACGTCATCTATCCGGATAACGCGACGGAGAGGGACAAAGAGGCGGCGGAGGCTCTGGCGAAGCTCTGCGGGATCGGCAACAGGGCTCTGATTCGACGCGACGGCACGGCGACGATGGTCTGTCTCGTTCTGGGACATGACAGGGAAGCCGTGTTCAAACGCCTGGAAAGCGTTTCGTTTTAAAGCTCAGGGGAGCGGAGCTCACTCGCCCCGGGGTTCGCTGACCCTCCAAGACCCCCCGGTTATTCGGCGCTTCCTTATATTTCAATTATGTGTTGAGAAGGAGAATGGATTTTATATGGCTACACTGGCGGAATACGGCTACGTCTGCGAGGCCCTGGCCGATAAGAAGGGGCAGGAAATCGTGGGGCTCGGGCTTGGAGAGATGAACAGTCTGACGGATGTCTTTATCCTGGTGACGGGAAACTCCGAGGTGCACATGAAAACGCTTGTGGACGCGGCTCAGGAGGCGCTGGAGCGGCGCGGGCATTCGGTTCGCGTCGAGGGCGAGAGCGGTACGAACTGGCGTCTGCTCGACGCCGGCGACCTTGCCGTTCATGTGTTCAGCAGAAAGGGACGCGATTTTTACAGGCTGGAGCAGCTCTGGGGCGACGCCGAAGTTCTGAGTTACGAATATAAGGAATGAATTTTTCGGAATAGTCCGTTTATGCATCGATGCGGCATACGAAAAGTGTTTTATTGTAGTATTATACAAAGCGGAGTTCTGTGATTCGACGTATTTGAAGTATTCTGAAAGGAGAGGTGTTTTATGAAGAAGACGTTAATGGCGCTGTTGGCTGTCGTCCTTTTGAGCGTGTGCGCGCCCGGCGCGGAGGCTGCGAAAACGTTTCTGTCCATCGCGACGGGGGGCGTGGCGGGGGTTTATTATCCGCTGGGGGGCGGACTGGCCCAGGTTCTGAGCAACCATATCCCCGACGTCGAGGTTACGGCCGAGGCGAGCAACGCTTCCGCCGCGAACATCAATCTGATCGCCGAGCACGAGGTGACGCTGGCGCTCATTCAGAACGACGTGGCGTTCAAGGCCGTCAGGGGGGATAAGCCGTTCAAGGCCCCCGTGGCGAACCTTCGAATCATCGCCTCCCTGTATCCCGAGCACGTACAGTGCGTCACCACGAAGGCCAGCGGCATCAAAACGGTCGACGACCTGAAGGGTAAAAGGGTCTCCGTCGGCGCGCCGGGGTCGGGCGTGGCGGACAGTCTTTCGGCCATTCTTCCGATCGCGGGCATCAAATACTCCGACATGAAGACGGACTTCCTCGATTTCGCGAACACGGCGAGCCGCATCCAGGACGACCAGCTCGACGCCGGATTCGTTCTCGCGGGCTATCCGACCGCGGCGGTCATGGCCCTCGCGGCGCAGAAGGAGATCGACCTCGTGGCGTTCAGCGACGAGCTGCTGAACAACCTGGTGGCGAAGTATCCCTACTTCACGAAGGACGTCATCCCGGCCGGAACTTATACGGGTGTGACCCACGACACGCCGACCCCTGCGGTCATGGCGGTTCTCGCCTGCGACGCCGAGCTTTCCCAGGATCTCGTCTACAACATCACGAAGGCGATCTTCGAGAACCTCGAGGAGTTGCGGCCCGTTCACGACAAGGCGAAGCTGATCACTCTGGAGAAGGCTCTGGAGGGGGCCTCGATCACCATACATTCCGGAGCGGCGAAGTATTACACCGAGAAGGGCCTGAAGGTCCCGACGTTCTGAATTTGAAATTCAGGGGCCCGAAGCTGGAACAGCTTTGGGCCCTTTTAGCCGGTACGATAAAAAAAGAGCCTCTCAGCGGGGCTCTTTTTTTATGTTTAATTTTGCGTCGGGGACACGAGGCGTCTCGCCTCAGTTTTTCTTTTCTTCGATGTAGTGCCCGGCGCCTATGACCTGCTCCAGGGTGTCCGGACTGAGCTGCGCGAAGCCGACCTTCCACGCCATGATCGCGGCCTGCGTCCGGTCTCGAATGTCCAGCTTCTTCAGCATATGGCTGACGTGGTTTTTCACGGTTTTTTCGGACAGCACCATGCGCCTTGCCACCTCGCTGTTGCTGAGGCCCTGCGCCAGCCAGTAGAGGATCTCCTTTTCCCGCGGCGTCAACTCCCCCAGAAGGTCGTTTTCGTTTTTGCGCTGAGCGAAACTCGTCATCAGCTTGCCCGCGACGCGGGGATCCACGTAGGACTGCTCCCGAATGACGGCGCGTATCGCGGCGATCAGCTCGCTTCGCCCCGAGGATTTCAGAACGAAACCCAAAACCCCCTCCGCGGAAAGCGTGGCCAGACAGTCCTCGTCGTCATAGGCGCTTACGGCGATGAGGGCCGTTCGGATTTTCAGGTTGTGAAGTTCACGGACAAGCTGAATGCCATCGACGCGAGGCATGTTGATGTCGAACAAAACGATGTCCGGGAGGTGTTCCTGTATCATCGTCAGCGCCTCTTCTCCGTCTCCCGCCTCGGCGATGACTTTGACGTCCGGTTCCAGCTCCAGAATTCTGCGGAGACCATCTCTGAAGAGCTTATGGTCATCCACTAAAATTATCTTTATCATCTTCAAACCTCACCACCTGGCGCAGATTAGTAAAGAAGCAACCCTCTTCCAACCCCGGCAGGAATACTCCCGGGACTCAGGACCTAATTATAAGGTACCCTTTGGGGAAAGACAAGAAAAAACTAAAAAAGGCCTGGCGTCGAAGCGGGCGGGCCTTCGGTCGTTTCCGGGGAGGTATTCCCTCGTTCGAGGGCTTCGCCTTCGCTCAGGATCCTCAGCAGTTCCTCCGGATCGGCCGCAGCACCGAGGCGACGACGGAGATCCGCGGCTCCGGGTATTCCCCTCAGAACGCCGCTTGCCAGCCGTTTGAGCAGCACGACGGCCAGGCGCGGCCCGCAGACGTTCACCGCGCTTTCCCCGAGTGCCCGCAGTCGTTCGACCTGCCGCTTCGCCGTGGGCGTCGGCTCGTCCGCAACCTCCCGCCCCAGGGCGCGCAGCGCGCGCGGAAAGAGGTCGGGGTTCGCCAGCGCCCCGCGCGCCAGCATTACGCCGACACAGCCCATACCCATGTACTCCAGCACGTCCTCGACGGCGCGGACGTCGCCGCTGGCGCTGATCTTTCCCGGAAAACGCCCCGCGGCGGCACGGGTCGCCGTTCGGTCGGCATATCCCTCGTACCGCTGCGCCGGGGTCCGGCCGTGGATGCAGACGTTGTCGCCCCCCGCCCGGAGAAGCCCCTCCACAAAGCGCAGCGTTTCATCGACATCCCCCGAGGGCATCCTGCGGATTTTCACCCATACCGGCAGCCCAAGGGGCTTCAATCGCCGGGTCATCTCGAAGGCCGTTTCGGGCGCGTTCAACAGCGCCGCGCCGGCTCCGTGCTTCGTGACCTTGGGCATGGGGCAGGCCATATTGATTCCCAGCGCCGCGAAAGAGCGGGAGGCGGCGCTTTGCTCCAGCGCCGCCTCTGCCCCTCTCGCCATCGTGTCGGCGTCGCCGCAGAAAAGCTGCAAAACCACCGGCCCCTCGTCGGGGAGGATTCGCAGCATCTCCCTCGTTTTTCGGTTGCCGCGCGTCAGCCCCTGGCAGCTGACCATCTCGGTGTGGGTCAGTCCCGCGCCGAGGCGGGAGAAAAACTGCCGCACCGGGGAGGCCGTCACCCCCGCGAGCGGCGCGAGCCAGAGTTCGTTGTCGAGCGTCAGTCCTCCGGCCTCAATTTTTTTTGTTTCTTTCATGAATGAGGCGCATACCGTCGAGCGTCAGCCAGGGATCGACGTGGTCGATGGATTTCGTGATTTTCCCCATGAGTTCCGCGTGTCCGCCCGTGGCGACCATCGTCGCGCGACACCCGAGCTGTTCGCGTATCAGGTTAACCAGGTGGTCCGTCAAACCCGCGTTTCCGTGCAAAATCCCGGACTGAATGGACTCGTTTGTGTCGCGCCCGATGACGGACGGGGGAAGCTCCAACCCCACCTGCGGCAACTTCGCGGCGCGCCCGAAGAGCGTCTCGATCCCCGACACGAGTCCCGGCGCGATCACTCCGCCCAGATACGCCCTGTCCGTGGAGACCACGTCGAAGGTGATCGCCGTGCCGTAATCGGCGACAATCAGCGGCGCGCCGTACTTGTGCATGCCGCCCACGGCGTTGACGAGCCGGTCCGCCCCCACGTCGCGCGGCGCGGCGTAGCGAATCTCCATGCCGATGTCGATAAAGGCGCTGATTCTGAGACAGTCAACATTAAAGTACGTCCTGATGGCCTCGCAGATGGGAACGTCCAGAGTGGGCACCACGCTCGACAACACCGCGCTGTCGATTTGACCGGCTTTCACGCCGGCTGCGGTGAGGAGCGTCAGAAGGTAGACCCCGAACTCGTCCGAGGTGTGGAGTATGGAAGAAAGACGCCAGTGACCGACCAATTTCTCTCCGTCGAAGATTCCCACAACCGTCGTTGTATTCCCCGCATCCATAACCAGCAACATCCCAAAATACCTCCAATATTTCGATTCAGATTTGGTGTTACAGGGTCAAATATCGAAAGTATAGCAGAGCGGCCGTCATTTTCTGAACCGGGGAGCCCTGGAGCCAAAAAAGCGTTCCTCACATCTCGTGGGAGACATGAGGAACGCCGAAAGAGTTGTCCTGGCTCTGTGCCGCGTCCCTCCAGACCCCAGGCTGACGAACGATAAAGACGCTCTCTTTGCCCTTTTTTCTCCGCTTTCTCTATTTTTGCTTCGCGGCGGCCCGTTCGCGGATGGAATCCAGCTCCGTCCTTATTTTTTCACCCATTTTCTGTCCGGGCCAAACCTTCTCGAGCCAGGGGTCGGCAAGTTCGGCCCATATTGCGGGCATGTTGGATTTCTCCCGCCACACGGCCAGCTCCTCCGGGGTCAGGTTCGTAAGAGTGAAGTTGGGGTGATCTGACTTCAGGGTCTGTATGTAGCGATTTTCCTCCGCCTCGTAGAGGTCGTTGAGATACCGTTCGGCGTCTGCTCCCGCCTTGTGCAGAGCCTCCTGATACTTCGGTTCCAGACCGTCCCAAAGCTCCCTGTTGATGACGATATTGAGGGCCTGCCATCCTCCCATCGCGTTGTGACTGTAATGCTTCAGCACTTCAGCGTGTCTTTCGTCGACCAGAGCTGAAAACGTATCCCAACAGCCGTCTACGACGCCACGCGAGAAGGAGTTGTAGAGCTCCCCCCACGGAATGGTCTCGAGCATCATCCCGGAGCCCGTTCCCATGTTTTCAAGGGCCATGACGAACGCCAGAGACGATGAAACCCGCATTTTCAAATTTTTAAGGTCGTCCGGATG
>JAITPZ010000131.1 GCA_031289165.1 Synergistaceae bacterium | reverse complement strand
AAAAAAGAAAGAGGGGAATAATTATGAGTACATCGACTGCGGGGAATGATCTGAAAGAAATTCAGCCTCGGGGGACAGCGCTGATCCCTTTCCTGATTTTCATCGTGGTTTACATGGGCGTGGGTATGGTTTTGCAGTTTTCCGGCGTGGAGATGGCCTTTTACCAGATGCCGGCGCCGATTGCCGCGCTGATCGGGATCGCAGCCGCGTTCATCATGTTCAAAGGGACCGTCGACGAGAAGGTCGATCAGTTCATGGCCGGTTGCGGCGACAGCAACATCATGACCATGTGCTGTATTTACATGCTGGCCGGCGGGTTCGCCGCTCTGGCGAGGGCGATGGGCGGCGTTCAGGCCACCGCGAATCTGGGGCTTTCCGTTATCCCGCCGGAGTACGTCACGGCGGGACTTTTTGTCATCGCCTGTTTTCTTTCCATGGCCACCGGAACTTCCGTGGGCACCATCACCGCCATCGGGCCCATTGCGATCGAAGTCGCCTCTCTGGCGGGGCTGAACATGGTCCTCGTGCTGGGAACCGTGGTCGGCGGGGCAATGTTCGGCGACAACCTCTCCATGATCTCCGACACCACCATCGCGGCCACCCGAACGCAGGGCGTGGAGATGCGGGACAAGTTCCGGGTCAATTTTATGATTGCTTTGCCCGCCGCGGCGGCGACCTTCGTTCTGCTCCTGCTCTTCGGGCGTCCGGAGACCGTGGTCCCGCTGAAGGAACTGGAGTTCAGCATCATCAAGGTCGTTCCCTACATCTGGATTCTGGTGCTATCCCTGATGGGGATAAACGTCTTTGTCGCGCTGGCCTCCGGTATCGTGGTGGCCCTTGGCGTGGGGCTCTTCACCGGCGACCTGACATTGCTGGGCAGCGCCAAAAGCGTCTATGACGGGTTTACCGGCATGTTCGAGGTGTTCCTGCTCTCCATGTTCATCGGCGGGCTGTCGGCAATGGTGACGCAAAACGGAGGGCTGCTCTGGATGCTGCAAAAGATTCAGTCGAAAGTGACCAGCGAGCGGTCCGCTGAAATCGGCATCTCCGGACTGGTGTCCATAGCGGATATCGCCACGGCCAATAACACGGTCTCCATCGTGGTCACGGGCTCCATCGCGAAGAACATCGCGGACCGGTATCACGTGGACCCCCGGCGCAGCGCCTCCCTGCTGGACATCTGGTCCTGTGTCTTTCAGGGCATCCTCCCCTACGGCGCTCAGACCCTGATCATCTGCGGGCTGGCCGCCGGCGTGGTCAGCCCGTTCCAGCTGCTGGCGACCCTGTGGTATCCCTATTTCCTGGGGGTTTTCGCGCTGCTTTCCTCCTTCTTCCCCTTCGCCGACGGCTACATCAGAAGACATCCGTGGAACTGGGCCACGGGCAGGGCGGAATAATAGACAATACGACTGTTCAGTTCTCTCCGTGGGACTCGGCCGGGTACTTCCCCTCCACTGATAAAGAATCTAAGCGATCGACGCGACTCGCTTCGCTCGTCGGTCGTCTGCTTATCAGACCCGAACCCGATATGAAGATTTTACAGGGTGGCGGCTATTCCTTCCGGCGAAGCACCCGACCGAGCTGAGTTAACTAATATGTGAAACAACGCGGATGGGCTGAACGCGGCATCACTTGAGTCTGGCGTTCAGTCCACCTCCGCGAGGCAGTCTTTCAGCATCTTGACGAAGGTCCGCGCCTCCTGGGAGAGAACGGCGTTTTGCTTCTGAATCCAGCCGATGCGGATGCAGTCCCCGGGGCTCCTGATCGGAATCGCGATGACGCCCGGGTGGTGAAAACCGAAGGGCAGCAGCCCGGTGCCAACGGAGATCGCGTCGGTGTTGGCCTCCACGTTGTAGGCGCTGCTGCGGTCGTTGACGAGAATGGTCTTTTGGGAGGGCTGGAAGTCGGTCAGGGCTATTTCCTCGGAGAAGTTCAGGGACGTGGCCCGCTCCGTGTCGAAGGCGACAAAGGGATAGTTTCCCAGTTCCTGAACGTCCACGTATTCCCGATGGGCCAGAGGGTGGTCTCTGCTCATGAAGGCGTGGGGAATGACGGTTTTCAGCAGGTGAAATTCCAGCTGCCGGTCGGACAGCAGGCGGTTGATGTACTCCTGGATGACGTTCGACAGGAATAAAACGCCCAGATCGCTGTCCTCTGCGGCGACGTCTTCCATGATGTATCGGGTATTGACCTCCCGCAGCCTCAGGTCGTACTTGCTCTGGCTCGGGTCGATGGACTGCACGAAGCGGACGAACGCCTGGCTGACGAAGGGATAATGGTGGGAACTGACCCGAAGCCGGGTCGAGGGATAACCGTTTTTATCGCCATATACCTTCATGATTTTCTTTTCATGTTCCAGCAAAGGCAGGGCGGCCTCGTAAAAGCGGCGCCCCTCGTCGGTGAACTCCACGCCTTTGTTGTGACGCAGAAAAATGACGAACCCCAGCTCGTCCTCCAGCTCCCGGATGGCGTTGCTGATGCTGGACTGGGAGATGAAAAGATTTTTGGAGGCCTTGTTGATGGAGCCGCTTTCCGCTATTTCCAGCAGATAATGCAGTTGCAGCAACGTCATCAGCGATACACCTCTTTCGGTCTTATATCAATGATCGCGGGCACACACGGATTATCAAATGAACTTTACCACACAGGGGGAAGCGCGTGTTCATGGCGGGGCAGTCCCCGGAAGAATCGGGGCTCCGCCCCTGCCTGCAAATGGTCGCGGACCCCCTGACCCTTCATTTTAAGGAGGTTTTGAATTGAAAGAAATCAGGTGGCATGGCAGAGGGGGGAACGGCGCGTTTACCGCGGCCCGGTTGCTCGGGCTGGCGGCCTCCATCTACGGCGGGCGTCATGCGCAGGCGTTTCCCTCGTTCGGGCCGGAACGTCGGGGCGCGCCGGTGCTGGGGTTCACCAGAATCGACGACTCCGTGATCGTGGACCACAGCCAGGTGGCGGACTGCGACTGCGTCGTCGTCCTGGACGATACCCTGATCGACGTGGTCGACGTCCTCAGAGGGCTCAAAGCGGACGGGGCGATGGTGGTCAACAGCGGTAAAACTGAGAGCGAGTTTCGGAAAAGACCGGGGTTCGCCGGCATAAAAAATCTGGTGATCCTGGACGGCACCGGCATCGCGCTCGATATTCTGGGGGCTCCGATCGTTAACACCGTCATGTTGGGCGCAGCGGCAGCCGCCGCCGGGGTCGTCGATATCGCCGACGCGGAGAAGGCCGTCGAGGCGCTGATGCCTGAGCCTCTGGCGGAAAAAAACAAACAGGCCATGCGGGTTGCCTACGATAAAGTGAGGGCGGTGCGTGAATGAAATCTGGAACTAAACCTGGATTGAACAGGGACTATCGGCTCCCGGCCAGCGAGGGGGAGATGATCTTCGGGACCGGCGACGTGACGGGCAACCTGACGGCGGTCAACTCCGGATGGCGGACCTTCAGACCCGTGATCGACGGGGGCAAATGCGTCCGCTGCCTCCTCTGCTGGGTCTATTGCCCCGACGGGGTGATCGGTAAGGAAGAAAAAGATCTGACCGTCGATTACGATTACTGCAAGGGTTGCGGAATCTGCGCTCACGAGTGTCCCCGAGCGGCGATTTCCATGGTCAGGGAGGTGAGCTGACGTGCTTCGAAACGAAGAAACCCGATCCTCGCGTCAATTTCTTTCCGGGAACGAGGCGGCCGCCGAGGGCGTTCGGCTTTGCAGGCCCCAGGTCATCGCCGCCTACCCGATCACGCCGCAGACGACGCTGACGGAGAAGCTGTCCCAGGTCGTCGCGGACGGGGCGTTCCCCTGCAAATACCTTCTGGTGGAAAGCGAGCACAGCGCGATGGCCGGCGTGATGGGAGCGGCCATGATGGGGAGCAGGGTATTCACCGCCACCTCGTCTCAGGGGCTCCTCTACATGTGCGAGATGCTGAGTTACGCCAGCGGAAGCCGTTTCCCGATCGTCCTGGCCAACGCCAACCGGGGCACCGCCACGCCCTGGAGCATTTTCGGCGACCACCGGGACTCCGTGGCCATGCGGGACAGCGGGTGGATCCAGTTTTACGTCGAAAGCGGACAGGAAGCCCTCGACACCATCATTCAGGCCTACAGGATCGCCGAGCATCCCGAGGTTTCAACGCCCGTCATGGTGAACATCGACGGATTCACCCTGACCCACACCTATGACCCCGTCAGCGTCCCGGACCAGGAGACGGTGGACGCGTTCCTTCCTCCTCTGAAAACCACCAACAGACTGAGCCTGGAGAACCCAAAAAACCTCTGTTTCAACATCGGGCCGGACTTTCACATGGAAAGCCGCTATCAGGAGCAGAAGGCCTTTCGGAGCGCGGAAAAAGTCATCGCTCAGGCGGACGGGGAATTTACCGCTCTGTTCGGCAGACAGCATCACGGTATGGTGGAGCGCTACCGCTGCGAGGACGCCGAGTACGTGCTGGCGGTCATGGGCAGCGTGGCCGGCACGACGCGGGTCGTCGTGGACAAACTGAGAGCGGAGGGCAAAAAGGTCGGCCTGATCAAGGTCCGCTGCCTGCGCCCCTTCCCGAGCGCATTTTTTGCCGCGTCGGGCGGGAGCTGCAAGGCCCTCGGAGTGCTTGATCGAAACATCTCCTTTGGCTACGAAGGCGCGCTGTACACGGAGACGAAGGCGGCCCTCTACAGGCCCGGCGCGACCGTCCGGACCCTGGGCTTCATCGCCGGCCTCGGCGGCAGGGACATATCGAAGGCTGACCTGGAGCTGATGTACGAGAAACTGGAGAACCTGGCCGCCGGCAAACCGGAAGAGGAACACCAGTATATTGGACTGAGGTGGTCATAATGGCGATCGACTACAAAAACCTGAGCGACCGGGAGCTGATTTACGGACAGAAGAGCTGTCCCGGCTGTGGGGCGACCATCGCCGTGCGGCTGGCGCTGAAAATTCTGGGAGAGCGGACGTTTGTCTGCCTTCCCGCCTGCTGCGTCTCCGCCACGACCAACGTTTACCCGGAGACCTCGTTTTTCGTGAACAACGTGGTCACGGCCTTTCCCGCGACGGGCTCCACTCTTGCCGGCATGGCCGCCGCCGCCGAAATGCAGGGCTTGGAGGACGTCGTCATTCTGGGTGTCGCGGGCGACGGAGGCACGGCGGACATCGGCCTGCAGGCCCTGTCGGGCCTCTGTGAGCGGAACGACAACGTCATTTACCTCTGTTACGACAACGAGGCCTACATGAACACGGGCATCCAGAGAAGCAGCTCCACCCCATGGGGCGCCTGGACCACAACGTCCCCCGTCGGCGGGACGGCTAAAGGCGAGACGAAGATCAGAAAAAACCTCTTCGACATCATCGCCGCGCACCGGGTTCCCTACTGCGCCACGGCGAGCACCTCCTACCCCCGGGACTTTATGGAAAAAATCGCCAAAGCCAAAAATATCCGAGGCGCGCGCTTCATCCACATTCAGGCCCCCTGTCCCACGGGCTGGGGATACCCCGCCGAGAAAACGATCGAGTACGGCAGGCTCGCGGTGGAGTCGGGCCTGTGGTATCTCGCCGAGTACGAAAACGGGGAGGTCAAACTCAACCTCCACCCGCCGAAATTCAAACCCGTGGAGTTCTACCTGAAAGGCCAGCACCGTTTCCGCCACCTGACGGAAGAAGATTACAAGGTGATAGAAGACCAGAGAGACCAGGAATGGGCATTACTGGAAAAGAAAATAAAATCCTGAGAAAGTAATGTAAACAAATTAATGAAGTCAGGGGGGTCCACGACCCCTTGCGAGGTCTGGGGCGAAGCCCCCAGGATTCTTTTCTTCAGGGGAGGGCACTGCGGTGGGTTTTAAAACGAGGGAAGAGTACTACGCGGATTTGAGGGCCATGCGTCCTAACGTTTTTAAAAATGGAAAGTTCATCGAGGATCTCGTGACGGACCCGGAGACGAA
>JAITPZ010000111.1 GCA_031289165.1 Synergistaceae bacterium | reverse complement strand
GAAAAGCGCCTGAGAGAAAAAATTCGACCCCTTCCGTTGAAGGTGGTGGAACCTCGCGACCCGAAGAATTGGTCGGGGATCATCTGCGTGTACTACCCCGCGAAATTCGAGGAGGAAGTGAAGTCAATTCTCGCCGAACGCAGGATACACGCCACGATGAGGGGCGGATACATCAGGATCGGCATTGATTTTTACAACACGTCGAAACAAATGGATATAACGGCCGACGCGCTTTCTCTCATATCGCGCCTCGGGGAGAAAAAGGGAAGGGGACCCCGCCAGACTCAGGGCAGGTCCGCAGATTCCGGAAAGAAGAGGGTAAAATCATGAGTTTGGCGTCACGATACAGGAAGATTTCTCTGCTGACAAAGTTGCTTTTTGCCATGATACTGGGCGTCGCCGCGGGCGCGGTGTTCGGACCGTCAATAACGGTGCTGCAGCCCCTGGGTTCGATTTTTCTGAATCTGCTCCGTATGGCGGCGCTGCCGCTGATTATCGTAAACCTCATAGCAGGGATAGCCTCTCTGGACGATCCCAGGGTACTGGGGCGAATAGGGGTGCGGATAATCGCCTACTACGCGCTGACCACGGCGGTGGCCATTGTTCTTGGGCTGGCGGCCGGATATCTTTTCGAGCCCGGCGTGGGTTTTGTACTGGAGGGGAAGTATGAGGGAGTGATCGAGAAGATTCCCTCGCTGGGCGAGACCCTTTTGGGCCTCCTTCCGGTCAATGTTTTCGCCGCCCTCTCCAGCGGCAGGTTCGATCAGATCGTGGTTTTCAGCGCGTTTCTGGGTATCGCGATCCTGTTTCTCGACAGGGAAGACCGGGTCGCGCTGAACCGCGGATTCAATTTACTGGCGCGCCTCTTCAACAAGCTCGTCGGCATCATCATGGGATACGCCCCCATAGGGGTTTTCGCGCTGATAGCCGGGGTCACGGGAAAGTATGGAAGTTCCCTGCTGGGGGTCGTCGTGAAGTATCTCGGCGCGACCTACGCGGCCATCGCGCTTCAGCTCGTGGTCTATCTCGTTCTCCTGCTGATTTTCGCCCGAATTTCGCCCCTCCAGTTTCTTAAAAAAGCGTCTCCGCTTATCATTACAACGGTCAGTACGTGCTCGAGCCTTGCCAGCGTCCCCATAAGCCTCAACTGCTCCGATGATCTCGGCGTGCCCCATGCGGTCTCGAGCTTCACGATTCCATTGGGATCGCAGATCAACAAGGACGGCAACGGCATAATGCTCGCTCTGGCGTTTCTCTTTGCGGCTCAGGCCGTGAACGCTCCTCTGTCGCTCGGTGTACTGATCAACATGCTTTTCATCGCCCTCATACTCACCACGGGCGCGGGCGGAGTTCCAGGCGGCGGCATCGTGTCGATAGCCATAGTGCTGGACGCATTCGGCCTGCCGCTGGAGGTCATAGGGCTGATATCCGGTATTTTCGCCCTCATGGATATGGGCCTGACGACGATGAACTGCCTTGGCGACCTGGCGGGAACGGTCATTGTCGCGCGCATGGAGAAACTGAAGGCTTCGGAATAAAGCATAGTTTACTGGTCATATATGCCGCCTGAATGGGGCGTTTGTGCGCGCTGCCCTGCCGCAATCTCATGTCTCGTTGACAGGCTCGTAAGAAGAAGATATTATTTTACTGATTATCTTATTAAATTTATAAGTTTTATAAATTATAATGAAAACAGGGTTGAAATGGGCGCTGAAAAGTGAAAAGCGAAGCCCCCTGTTTTTTGTTGGGTTCTTTTTTGCGTTTCGAAAATGGAGAGCGTCGGGGGAGACGGAAATATGAGGCAAAAGGGATTCTGCCGGCACAGGCATGATGATGGCGCGGCATCGGCTTGCGACCACGGTTACGAGGATTATACCCGGGCCGTGGCCGCCTATAAAAAGACCTTTCCGGACAAAAAAACCGTCGTCGAACAGACGCCCGATCCGGCGGTCAGCGAGATGTTGCTGTATATGGAGCGGCAGGGCTGTGAAACCGTTTTCGACCGCTTCGACCGGCAAAAGCCCCATTGTACGTTTGGGCTGGCGGGAGCGTGCTGTAAAAATTGCGTGATGGGGCCCTGCAAAATCACGGCAAAAAGCCCGCGGGGCGCGTGCGGCGCCGATGCGGATCTGATCGTCGCGAGGAACCTGCTGCGGATGATCGCGGCGGGGACCGCGGCCCACGGCGCCAGAGGACGCGAGATTATGCTGGCGCTGAAGGCGTCGGCGGAGGGACGTCTGCACATCCCCGTCGCCGGCGCCGAAAAGGTGAGAAAGACCGCGGCGCAGCTGGGAATCTCCGTCGAGGGCCGGTCCGTCGAGGAGATCGCGTCGGATTTGGCGGACGTGCTGTTGGAGGATCTGTCGCAGACGTCGGGGGCGCATAAAACGCTTCACGCCTTCGCGCCGCCGGAACGGGTTCAGTTATGGAAAGATCTGGATATCCTGCCCATCAGCGCCTATCACGAAGTATTCGAGGCCTTTCACCGCACGACGACGGGGACGGACGGCGACTGGCGCAATATCATGAAACAATTTCACCGCTGCGGCCTGGCTTTCGCGTGGACCAGCGTGCTGGGCTCCTCCATCGCCATGGACAGCCTCTTTGGGTTGCCCGTCAGAAGCACGGCCAGGGTCAATTTGGGAGCGTTGAAGCAGGGGTATGTCAACATCGCGGTGCATGGACATTCCCCGCTGCTGGTCAGCGAGGTCGTCAGGCAGGGGAACTCCGTCGAAATGGCGGAGCTCGCCCGAAAGCAGGGGGCGGAGGGCATACAGTTTTACGGGATATGCTGTTCCGGACTGTCGGCCATGTACCGTTACGGCGGCGTGATTCCCCTGTCCAACGCCGTCGGCGCGGAATTCGTTCTGGCGACGGGCGCGCTCGATCTTTGGGTGGCGGACGTTCAGGACGTGTTCCCCTCCATTATGGACGTGGCCCGTTGCTTCGGGACCACAGTCGTGACCACCAGCGACTCCGCGCGGCTGCCGGGCGCGGAACATTACGGATACGACCATGACCATGGAAACCTCGAAGAAACCGGGGAACTTGCCCGGAAAATCGTCCACAGGGGAATCGAGAGCTTCGCGGAGCGCAAAGGGGGGCCCGTACACATCCCTCCTTACGAAATCGAGGGAGAAATCGGATTTTCAGTGGAGAATATCGGCGCTCGATTTGGCGGCATGAAGCCCCTGCTGGAGGCGTTGAAAAGCGGACGGGTCGTGGGCGTGACCAACCTGGTGGGGTGCAGCAATCCGCGGGTCGTCTACGAAAAAAGCGTGGTCGAGCTTTGCCGGCGGCTGATCGAAAAAGACGTCCTCGTGCTCACCAACGGCTGCGCCTCTTTTCCGCTCCTGAAGCTCGGGTTTTGCAACAGGGCGGCTCAGGGTTGGGCGGGGGCGGCTTTGCGCGAATTTCTTCAGCCGGATTTGCCCCCGGTATGGCACATGGGGGAATGTCTCGACAACGCGCGCGCCTCGGCGCTGTTTCGCGCGCTGGCCGACGCGGCGGGGGCCGACATTAAAGATATGCCTTACGCCTTCGCGAGCCCGGAATGGTCGAACGAAAAGGGACTCGCGGCGTCAACGGCCTTTCGGCTGCTGGGCGTCAATTCCTATCACTCGGTGTACGCGCCTCTGCAGGGTTCGCGGTCCGTGGAACGCTATTTCGCGGAGGAGACGAGAGCGACCCTCGGGTCGTCGATGATCGTCGATCTCGACCCGGTCCGCCTGGCGGACAAAATTGTCGGGGACATGCGAGAAAAACGATCGAGCCCGCGCCTCGTGAACGCCGGATTTACCGCCTGAAAAACTCAGGCGTCGCGTTGTTTTACTGAAAACCAATTACAATCGAGGAGGAATCTGCTTTGAGAAATCTTTGGAATAACACGGGGCGATTGTCGCCGCAAATCGTTGCGCTGCTGCTCGCTCTGACGATGATCGGAGTTTTTGACGCGGCTGCGTCGCCTTCCCTGGCCGCGACGACGAAGGCCAAAACGATCAAAATCGCGTACCTGCCGATCACGCATTCGATACCGCTGTTCGTCCTTAAAGACGACGTGGAGAGCAGGCGGGATGAATTTCAGGACATCGAAATCGAGTTGATCAAATTCGGCACATGGCCGGAATTGGTGGACGCTTTGACCTCGGGACACGTGGACGGCGCGACCATGTTCATCGAGTTCGCCATGAAGGCCAAAGAACAGGGAATCGACCTGAAAGCCGCGGCTTTGGCGCACCGCGACGGAGCGACCATGATCGTCGCGCAGGACATCGGGAAGGCCTCGGACCTGAAGGGGAAGACCGTGGCGATACCCGAACAATTTTCCACCATGAACATCCTGCTTCACCTGTTGCTGGAGAGCGCCGGCGTCGCCTATGAGGACCTCGACGTGATCGTGCTGCCTCCCCCCGAGATGCCGGTGGCCCTGGCCGAGGGGCGCGTTTCCGGTTACATCGTGGCGGACCCCTTCGCGGCAATTTCCATCGTCAACGGCAACGGTAAACTGCTCTTCACCGCCGATCAGATTTGGAAAAATTCCGTCTGCTGCGGTTTGATTCTGCACGGAAACTTCATTAAAAACGACCGGGCGGCGGCGCAAAAACTGCTGCGGGGGTATCTTACGGCGGGACAGGAGACGGATCGGAAGGATGAGCGCGTTTTCAGGCTGGCGTCGCAGTACATGTCGGCCAATCCGGAAGTCCTGAAATTTTCGCTGCTATCCATCAGTTACAGCGACCTGGAGCTGAGGGAAGAGGACTATAATCAGCTCGCGGGGTATCTGGCGAATTACAAACTGCTCGAAAAATCGCCGGCTTACGCGGAATTCGTCGCGACCGATCTGCTGAAACAGGAATAATGCGCGGGGTTTTCAGCGTCAAACTTTTCAACGTTCTGCTTGGAATGGGAATACTTTTTGCTCTGTGGGAGGGGCTGGTGCTGTCGGGAAGATATCCGCCGGCCCTTCTGCCTCCTCCCGAAAAAGTTCTGCGGGGATTTCAGGAAATAGGAGAGAATGGAGCGCTTTTCCGACACGCAATCGTGACGCTGAAACGATTTTTCATCGGTTATTTCGCGTCGAGCGCGACGGCGATCGTTCTGGGGCTTTTCTTCGGCTGGCTCACGAAATTGTGGGACGTCGTCGAGCCCGTCGTGCAGGTTCTGCGCCCTATATCTCCCGTGGCGTGGTATCCGTTCATCGTGCTGTGGTTCGGCATCGGGGACGTCCCCGCCACGGTGGTCATTTTCATGGCCGGATTTTTCCCCGTGCTGCTTTCCACTGTGGCAGCCATCAGGCTGATAGACCCGATATACCTGAAAGTGGCTCGAAATTTCGGAATAAAACAGCCGTTCCTGATGATCAAAATCGTGTTTCCCGCTATCTTCCCGAATATTATCACGGGCCTGCACCTGGCGCTGGGCGCGGCCTGGATATTCATGGTGGCCGGCGAGATGCTGGGCACGCAGAGCGGCCTCGGTTTTTTGATTATCGACTCCAGGAACGGTTTCCGCACGGACCTGGTCGTGTGCAGCATGATTACGATCGGATTGCTGGGGCTGGCGCTGGACAAAGCCATCGTGCTGTTCGAGCGATGGGTGAACCGGGTATGGGGGCTGGGCCCCTCGCCCGAAATCCGCCGGAGCTGACGGCATGTTTATCGAATTGACGAACGTATCCAAAATTTTCAGGAATGAAAACGACCTGGACTATCAATCGCTCAGGGACATCGACCTCGCGATTGAAAAGGGGGAGTTCGTCTGTTTTCTGGGGCCCAGCGGCTGCGGCAAATCGACGCTCATCAACCTGATGGCGGGTTTTGACTTTCCGACGACGGGGCGGATACTGATCGATGGAGAGGAAGTTTCCGGTCCCTCCATACGGTACGTCACGATATTTCAGAATTACGGCCTGCTGCCCTGGAGAAACGTCAGGAAAAATGTGGCGCTGGGGCTGGAGTCCCAAAAACTCGGGAAAAGAGAAAGAAACGAACGGGTGGACGAGCTCATCAGGCGAGTGGGGCTCACAAATTTCGGCGGGTATCGTCCTCATCAGTTATCCGGGGGAATGCAGCAGCGCGTGGCCATTGCGCGGGCGCTGGCGGTCGATCCCGAAATCCTTTTCATGGACGAGCCCTTCGGCTCGCTGGACGCTCTGACCAGAATGGCGATGCAGGAAGAAATCCTCACCCTGTGCGAGGCAAAGAAAACGACCATCGTTTTTGTCACTCACGATGTGGACGAAGCGGTATTTCTGGCGGACAGAATCGTTGTAATGACGCCTGATCCGGGGCGCGTGCGGAAAATTTTCCGGGTAACGCTGCCCCGCAGGAGGAACAGAGCCAGCCCGGATTTTTTGAAAATGCGCGACGACGTGATCGCGGAGCTCGATTTTATAAAGAAGAACTGTTCGTGAAACGTGAAGGGGGGGAAGGATGTGAACCTGATTATCGCGGGCGTCAGAAAGGATTATCCGCAGGGAGTCACCGTGGCGCGGCTTATAGTGGAAGAAAAAGTGGAAACGCCGCTGTACGTTTCGGTTTCCATAAATGACGAGTTCGTAAAACGCGAAGATTTCGAGACGACGCTGCTGAAGGAGGACGACAGCGTCGAATTTCTCTATTTCATGGGGGGCGGGAGAGGCTGATGTCCTTTTCAAACGAGCAGATGGAGCGTTACTCCAGGCACATCATTCTCAGGGAAGTGGGGGTGAAGGGGCAGAAGCGCCTTCTGGAAAGCCGCGTGCTGATAGTGGGCGCCGGCGGCCTGGGTTCTCCGGCGGCCCTTTACCTGGCGGCCGCGGGAGTGGGGACCGTCGGCATAGCCGATGCCGACAGCGTGGATCTCTCCAACCTGCAAAGGCAGGTGATCCACAGGACGGCGGACGTGGGCAGACCCAAGGTTCAATCGGCCTGCGAGGCGATGGAGGCCATCAACCCGGATGTTCGGGTGAGGGAGCACCAAACCTTCGTCGCCGCGGATAACGTGCTGGACCTGATCGGGGATTATGATTTCATCATCGACGGCACCGACAATTTCCCGGCCAAATTTTTGATCAACGACGCCTGCGTGTTGGCGCGCAAGCCCTTCTCCCACGCCGGCATCATCCGATTTCAGGGGCAGCTCATGACTTACGTTCCGGGACAGGGCCCCTGTTATCGCTGCGTGTTCGAGTCTCCCCCTCCGCCCGACGCGACGCCCACCTGCCGGCAGGCCGGAGTCGTCGGGGCTATGGGCGGCGTCATTGGAAGCCTCCAGGCGATGGAAGCCGTCAAGTACATCGTCGGTACGGGCGGGTTGCTGACGGGCGCTCTCCTGACCTGCGACGCTCTGAAGATGGAATTTCGCAGAATTGCGCTGCCTAGACGGAGCGACTGCGCCGTCTGCGGCGAGAACCCCTCGATCACGAAGCCCTTCGACTACGCGGCGCCCGCCTGCGAGGCGGCGCTGTGAGCGCTTCGCCGGAAGCGCCGAAGAACTCTCGCATACGGATCAGAAATTCCGATTACGAGGCTATTCTGAACCATGCGAAGGCCGAATTTCCCAAAGAAGCCTGCGGCCTTCTCGCGGGAACCGCCGGCGAAGGCGTCCGGGTTGTCGAAAAAGTTTACTTCACCGCCAACATCGACGCCAGTCGCCGGCACTTTTCAATAGATCCCCGCGAACAGCTCGCCGCGGTGAAGGATATGCGCGCGAAGGGCCTGACGCCGCTGGGCAACTTCCACTCCCACCCCGAAAGCCCGGCGCGCCTGTCGGAAGAGGATATTCGTTTTGCCCGTGATCCCGCGGCGAGCTACCTGATCCTCTCGCTTGCGGAGGATCCCCCTGTGATGAGGGCCTTCCGCGTTGAAGGCGGCGTCCCCTCCGAAGAAGAAATAGAAATAAGGCCGAACCCCGAAGAAAACCCGGCGGAGTGACCGCTGACACCGAACCCCCCGCCGCCGCCTGAAGTGTGGCGTACCCCCCGGCTCGCGCCGGGGGGCCGATAAAGCTAACCTTTCAACCGATTGACGCCGTGCCCGTCTACGGAATAATATTCTGTACAGGCCCACCTGTTCCACGGTCATACTCTATGTCCGGTTTTACCTCGTTCTCGCTCCTGTTGTTTTTGCCATCGAGGGTGGTGGAGCTGTTGTTCCCAACGAAGCCGCCCTTGAACACTGTCCCACCATT
>JAITPZ010000088.1 GCA_031289165.1 Synergistaceae bacterium | reverse complement strand
CTGTTCTTTTTCGTCGATCTTTTGCCGAGGGGATCTCTTTTGGTTTCTTTTCTTTAGAACAAATACAGAACAAGGGAAAAGAAAAAGGGCTTACGAAAAATCTCGTAAACCCTTGCTATCTCTTGGTGGGTGATAGAGGAATTGAACCTCTGGCCTCTTCCGTGTCAAGGAAGCGTTCTACCTCTGAACTAATCACCCATCTATGGCATCAACGGAAAAAAATTATATCAGCAATGCCTTTTTTGTCAATTGTAACCAGGCTTTCCCGCAATTCGTCCGAGAAAATGTCCGCGTGGCTGCATCGGGAAGGGGGCATTCAATCCTCTTCATCACGAAATTCAGGCGCCGGAACGCGTGGCGAGACGCACGGGGCTTACCGACTGGCGGGCTCGGGCAGGTCCGGGGTCAGGAGCCTTCTGTAGTAGCCGTCCGCGCCATAGAGGGCCGCGGCGGGGTTGTGGCAGAGCACCCTGTCCTTCACGACCAGGTAGGTCACCGGGGCCTTCGAGTGCTTTATGAAGAGGCTGTCGTGACCGACGCACAGGCCAATGACGATGTTGAGTTCCGTCTTCTGCTCGTTCAGCAGTTCGGCCTGGAGAATGGGATTACACATGGACTCGTGAGTGCCGGGGGACAGCTTCTGGTCCTCCGTGAGCCCGATCACCGTCTTGTCCACCGCCCCCACCTTGCAGGCCACGCCGTAGATATCGATGCCCTTGGCCCTGGCGATCTTCGCGAACCGGTTGCACTCGCTCAGGAGGCCCACACAGGTGGCGACGCCCACCTTTTTGTAGCCCATCGCCCTGATGAAGAGCAGGATCTCCTCCACACGAGTGGCCCTGCCGTAGTAGTCGCATTCGATCGTGGCCGACGCGATGGCGATCTTCCGGTCCTTCGGGCTTTTGATGTAGCGGCTCACCACGTTTTCCACGGTTTCCCGGGGGGTCTTCGTGGTCAGGCAGAAGTCGGGAAACGATTTCAGGAGCTTTCCGCAGTTGCCGACCGCACAATCCGCGCAGTTCAGGGAATGGGAAGAGGGCTTGCTCATCGTCCGCACCTCGTTGCAGGGTGTATCATCGTACAATAACATTTCATGTCAAAAAACCTCGCTTTATCGTATTTTAACAGGACTCCTGAGTTCTCCCCGGGCGCTCGGTCGGGTGCTTCCCTCCACTGACATTAAATTCTATCAGGATCATATCGCGTAGTCGTACTTCAAAAGAATCCTGTCCAGGAACTGCCGGGTTCTCTGCTCCTTCGGCCGGGTGAAGATCTCTCTCGGCGTACCCTCCTCCACGATGACGCCTCCGTCCATGAACACGACATGGTCGGCGATGTCGCTGGCGAAGGACATTTCGTGCGTGACCACGACCATGGTGATTCCCTCGCGGGCGACGTCGCGCATGACCGCCAGAACCTCGCCCACCAGCTCCGGGTCCAGGGCGGAGGTCGGCTCGTCGAAAAGGATCACCTCGGGATTCAGGGACACGGCGCGCGCGATGGCGACGCGCTGCTGCTGTCCGCCGGAAAGCTGAGAGGGCCAGGCCTCGTATTTATCGCTCAGTCCGACCTTGTCGAGCTCCCTTTTTGCCGTTTCGCGCGCCTCGGAGACCGGTATCCCCCTGGCCGTGACCAGTCCCTCCATGACGTTTTCCAGCGCGTTTTTATTGTTGAAGAGGTTGTAGTTCTGAAAGACCATCGCGGTTCTTCTGCGGACGCTCAGGATTTCCCTTTTGGTGGCGTGTTTGAACCGAACCGAAAGGTCCCCGATAGTCAGTTCGCCGTCGTCGGCGTTCTCCAGAAAATTGATGCACCGCAAAAGCGTCGTCTTTCCGGAGCCGCTGGGCCCCAGAATGACCACCACCTCGCCTTTTTTCACGTCCAGGCTCACTCCCCTGAGCACCTCGTTCTTTCCGAAGGACTTGCGCGCGTCCCTGACTCGAATCAATGCGTTTTCCCCCTCTTACAAAACAGTTTTGACGAAAATCAGCCGCGGGTCGTCAGTTCGGCCCGGTGCCGCCTGAGGCGTCTCTCCAGAAGCCAGGACGCCCGCTCCACGGAGATACAGAGAACCCAGTAGATCAGGGCGGCCGCGATGTAGGCCTCGAGAAAGCGATAGTTGATCTGCGCCGAGCTCATCGCCCCGTTCAGGACGTCCAAAATCGCGATCACGTAGACGATGGAGGAACCCTTGATGAGCCCGATGAAGTTGTTGCAGAGCACCGGAACGGCGAAGGCCAGGGCCTGGGGCATGACGATCCTCCGCAGGGCCTGGCCCCGGGTCAGCCCTACGGAAAAGCAGGCCTCGTACTGCCCGTCCGGCACGGAGTTCAGCGCGCTGCGCATCGTCTCGGATATCGTGACCGTCGCGTAGGCGGACATGGCGACGATTCCGATATGGATCGAATTCATCATTCGCAGCCTGTCCGCCCAGGCGTAGTGCTGCGCCAGCATGTCCAGGGGTTTCAGGATCAGGAAGTTCAGGATGAGGACGTAGAGCACGAGGGGAATGCCCCTCAGGGTCGGAATCAGGACGCCCGCCGCCTGAGAGGTGAAGCGCATGCGAAATTTTCGGCACACGGCAATCGGCGTGCCCAGGGCGATGCCCGCGAGGAGAGGAATCACGGACAACAGCAACGTGACGTGCAGGTAGCGCAGCGCCACTTTCAAAGAAACTAAAATATAACTGGCATCGAAAGTCACACGCTCACCCCGCGTTCGGAAGCAATTTTTTCCCGGCCCAGGCAAACCCCTTTTCCAGCAGCAGGCTTGCCGCGATGAAAAACAGGGCGACCGCCACGTAGCCCTCCAGGACGTGGTAGGTGCGGACGCCTATGGCCTGCGCCTGGCCCAGCATGTCCAGGATGCCCAGGGTGAAGGCGAGGGAGGTGTCCTGAAGGGCTCCGACGACCCGCGTTCCGAAAGCGGGGAAGGCCGTGCAAAATGCCTGGGGCAGCACGATCCGGCGAAGCGCCTGGAATCCGCTCAACCCCACCGAATGGGCCGCCTCCGTCTGGCCCACGGGAACGCTGGCGATGGCCGACCGGATGATCTCCGCCATGAACGCCGCGTTGTTCAGCGCGTAGGAAATCAACACGAAATACAGCTTGTTCCATCGGTTGATGTTGATGTCAACCTGGCTCAGGAGGATGGGGAGAGCGTAGTAGACGATGAACATTTGGATGATCACCGGCGTTCCCCTGACGAAGGAAATGTAGAACACGGCCGCGCCGTTGAGCAGGGGCATCCTGTAAAGCCGGACCGCCGCCAGCAGGAACCCCAGCAGTGTTCCTCCAACGACAGAGACGGACACGATCAAAAGCGTAACGGAGACACGCGAGAAGATGGCCGGCATATACTCAAAAACCAGGGCGATGTCGAAAAGTTTTCCCATCTTCTTATAAAGGCCCTGAGATAAACGGCCCGGGGTCGGAGAATCCTGAAAGACGTTTCATCCCGCGCTCTCCGCTCCTCCCGGGGCTATTCCGCCGTGTAGTCCCCGCCGGTGTACTCGAGGGACAGTCTGGTGAGCGTTCCGTCCTTTTTCAACTCCCGCAGGGCGGCGTCGATGTCGTCCCTGAGGCGAGTCTCTTTTTTCGCGAGAATGAAGTACGCCTCGGACTGGCTGAACAGGCCGTCCCTGACGATGTCCAACCCGCCACCGAGGGCCTCGTTGGTGCGATTGAACACCCTGAGGGTCATGATTGCGGCGTCGGCCCTGTCGTTGACGAGGTTATCGTAATCGACCTGAGAGGATGCCCTGTAGACGATCTCGATTTTTTTGCCGTGTTCGGCGTTGTACTTCTCCAGAATGGCCGCCGAGTTGCTGCCCCCTCCGACGGAGACCTTTTTCCCGGCCAGGTCGTCGATGGTCCTGATGTCGGTCCGGCCCTTCTTCACGACGATGCGTTTGTCGTAGTTGGCGAAGCCCTCCGTGGTGAAAAGGTACTTCGCCTCTCTCTCCGGGTTACTCTCGAACTGCTGGCTCGCCACGTCGAGTTTACCGGCATCCACGTCCAGCAGGAGGTTCCTGAACTCCAGAGACTCGAATACGAATTTGTACTGGGGAAGGCGCTCGTCCACCGCCTTGAGTACCGCCACGTCGTAGCCTGCCGGCTGATTGTTCGCGTCGATATAGGCGTAGGGCTCGAACGCGTTTCCAATTCCGACCGCTATCCCGCGCTCGGCCGCAAAGGCCCCACCCGTGGGCGCAAACGCAAAAAATCCCGTCAGCAGGGTGAACAGACCTGCGTATAAAGTCTTTTTTAAATTTTTCATAATATTCCCTCCAAAGGCTTTTTCATCTCAATTTTTTAACGCGTCGCAAAAATTTGCTTCCTGAAAATTCTTTTCACTTCACTCCCCCACCCGGATGTCCTGCTTCCAGGAGGTGAAGAATTTTTCGATTGAATACAGCGCGCAGTTGAGCCCCAGACCCAGTATCGCCAGGCTGACGATGCCCCCGTACATCTCCGGAATGTTGAAGGTCTCCTGAGAGTACAGGACCAGATAGCCGAGGCCCGCGTTCGCGCCGATCATCTCGGCGGCGACCACCGCCATGACGCAGTAGGAAGCGCCCAGACGGATGCCCGTAAAAATTTCCGGCGCCGCGGCGGGCAGGACGATTCTGCAGAAGATAAAGGTCCGAGAGGCCCCCATCGACCTGGCGGACTGAATCAGCACCCTGTCCACGTTCCGGACCCCGCTGCTGGTGTTCAGCAGAACGGGCCAGAGGGACGCCCAGAAGATGATGATCGTTTTGGACAGCTCGCCCAGGCCGAACAGCAGGATAAAGACCGGGAACAGCGCGAATGCGGACATCTGGCGGAAGGCCTGAAAAAGAAGGTCCAGATACCGCTCGAGGCTCCTGAAATAGCCGAGGAAAAGCCCGAAGGAAACCCCCACGGCCACGGAGATCAGGAGGCCGAGCAGAACCCGCTGCAGGCTCACGAGGAAATGCCTGGCGAGTTCGCCCCGCGCCGCGAGAAGCCAGATGGCCCTGAACACCATCGAGGGGGGGCTCATGTACGCGGAACCGACCCAACCCAGGCGGGGCGCCGCCTCCCAGAGCAAAAGGAACAGCAGCAGGCCGACGCCGCGAAGCAACAGGTTGCCCAGCCCGGAAGCCGCTTTCATGAACGACGCCATGCCGGGCTGCTAAACCCTTTCCGCGAAACTCTGCGCCATGGTCACTTCGTCCTTCAGCAGGCCCCACGCCTTCTGCCGAATCCGAACGAACTCGACGGACCCTCTGGCCTCCTCCGTCCGCGGGCGCTCCAGGTCGATGTCGATGATTTCCTTGACCTGTCCCGTCCTGGCGGTCATGATCGCGACCCGGTCCGAAAGAAGTATCGCCTCGTCGATGCTGTGGGTGACGAAAAGGATGGTCTTTCTGTCCGCCTCCCAGATGCGCAGAAGTTCGATCTGCATCGTCTCCCGCGTCTGGGCGTCCAGCGCCGCGAAGGGCTCGTCCATCAAAAGCAGGTTCGGCTGGTACGCCAGAACCCTGGCGATGGCGACCCTCTGCCTCATTCCGCCGGAAAGCTGGTGCGGGTACTGATTGGCGAAGGAGGAAAGCCCGATCATGCCCAGATAGCGGCGGGCGATCTCCCGGCGCTCCTTTTTGCGGATGCTTCGAATTTCGAGGCCGATCTCCAGATTTTCGAGAACCGTCCGCCAGGGCAGCAGCGCGTAACTCTGAAAAACCATTCCCCGGTCGAAACTGCGTTTTTTCAGAACCTCCTGATCGACCAGAATGTCCCCCTGGTCGTAGTCGTCCAGGCCGGCAAGAATGTTCAGAAAAGTGGACTTTCCGCAGCCGCTGGGCCCCAGAATGGAGAGAAATTCCCCCTCCCTGACGTCCAGATCGAAGTGATCCAGCACGGTAAGAACGTCTTTTTTCCCCAGACTGTTCCGGACCTGAAACGCTCGGCTGACCTGACGGGCCTGGACTTTTGCATTCATGTGGACGACTCGCCTCCGTTATTTACCGTACGCCGGGTTGTAGCGATTGGTGAAGATCTGCTCCAGCGCGACCTGCCCCTCCGCCAGCTTCTTCTCGGCCACCAGGCGATCGACCCAGTACTGAATTTCGGGAACCGGAACGACCTGATCCGGGTAGAACTCGAACATCTCGGCCTCCTCCAGTTTGAAGCCGAACCGCTTCGCCATGAGGGCGCGGGCTTCCTCGGGATGCTCGTTGTTCCACCTGGACGCTTTTGACAGAATTTCCGTCAGCTCCGTTATGGCCGCCGGATGGTCCCTGAGAAATTTCCCGCTCACGCTGTAGGGGCACATGCCGGAGAGGCCGCCGTCGATGTTGTAATCGCTGAAAAGCAGCCTGAAATCTTTGGTGTTCGCGCTGGCCCGGCCGGACGCCAGGGGATGAATGATGGCGACGTCCGTGTCGCCCCGCAGAAGCGGAACCTCCTGCTGACTGTCCGGGGCCGTCGTCATCTTCAGCGAGGCCGGATCCAGACCGTTATCGAGAAGATATTTCTTCGTCACGTACTCGGAGCACGCGCCGAAGCTGTTGATACCGAGGGTCTTTCCCTCGAAGTCTTTGACGGAAGTGATGGTGGAATCGGTGCGGACGAAGTACTTCATGTGGGGATTTTTCTCCGTGGACCTGCTCCCGGCGGCAAAGATCGTGATATCCGCGCCGCTGGCGACGGCTGCGATCACAAGAGGCGTATGACGGGTCACGACGTCCAGGTTGCCGCTGGCCAGCGAGGGAATCATCTGCCCGGCGGCGATTTCCCCCGCGTATCGCGGACGTACCCCCGCGTCCCTGAAATACCCGAGATCGTCGGCCAGGTAGATGAGGTCGTAGTACACCCACTCGGGATAGTTGAACTCGACGATTTCCTTTGCAGCCGGGGCCGCGAGCGCCGCGCTCGTCGCCGAGAGAAGAAGCAGAAAGCACAACGCGAACGAAACGATCTTTTTTACCTTCATTTTTGAGTATCTCCTTGTATTTTTAATTTTCAAAACTAATAAAGGCACAAAAAAACAGAAGCCCTGAAACCGCTTCTGAGATTACGTACCACCGCTATGCGCCTTTCGGTCGATCTCATTACCCGCGTCGTCAGGGATAATGCCGGTCGAAAGGCACACCGCACATGCTACAGTAATCTCCGTCCCGCCCCGTACACATTCGCAGCGTCTTACCGACACGACACATCCGCATCACATTCACCTCTTCCGAAATTGAAATCGATTTGAAATCAAAAACCTGAAATTCAGAACAATTAAAAGGCAGCGATATCTAAAATGAACGCAACCGGATATCGATCATATATTGCGCCCAAAATCACATCTGTGCCCGTACCCGTGCATGGGAACACTCACCTGGTTAAATTCGGTTCGATACTAATTTACATTTAAACGAACATTTTCCTGAGGCCCGCATCAGGGTACGGAACATTCTTCAGCTATCCCGACTTCAGGCCTTTCACTTAAAATCACAGAGTTTCGTTCATGCTTCCCGTTCGATACCCCAAAAGATCCAACGAAACATAGGTGAAGCCGATATCTTTGAACTGCCCGTAAAGCGTTTCGCGTTTTTCCCGGTCCATGAGGGTCGCAAATCCGTCCTCGTCGGTCTCGACGCGGGCCAGAGTTCCGTGGTGGCGAACGCGAACCTGGCGAAGTCCCAGGTCAAGAAGGAGCTGTTCGGCCCTGTCCACCATTTGAAGTCGCTCCGGTGTAATTTCCTCCCCGTAGGGAAAACGGGAAGAGAGGCACGCGAAAGCCTGTTTGTCCCATGTCGGCAACCCCAGCTCCCAGGAAAGAGCGCGAATCTCCGCCTTGTAAAGCTCCGCGTGACGCAACGGGCTTTTGACCCCCTGTTCCCGAACCGCCACCAGGCCCGGCCTGTAGTCTCCGTTGTCGTCCATGTTCGAGCCCTCGACGACATTCTCGATGCCCCGTTCCCGGGCAATGGGCCATATCTTCGTGAACAGCTCGCTCTTGCACAGATAACAGCGATTGGTCGGATTCTTCGAGAATCCGTCTATGTCCAGCTCCTCGGAGTCGCAGATGACGTGGACGATACCCTCCCCCTCGCAGAAAGCTTTCGCCTCCCTCAGTTCCCGCTCCGGGAAGGAACAGGAGCGTGCCGTGACGGCAATGGCCCTGTCGGCCAGAACATCGTGCGCCGTTTTCAGGAGAAAGGTGGAGTCCACTCCGCCGGAAAACGCAACGGCCGCACTTCCCAGTTCTCCCAGATATTGCTTCAGGTTTTCATGTTTACAGTGAAGATCCATACACAGCCCTCTCAGTCCGATTTCCAAAAAACTGGAATAGTTAAAACACGGAGCAAATCCGTCGTTCGGTCCCCTGTATTGAGGGTTGCCCGAACGAGAACCGCCGCCGGTTATTTTATAACATATCCCGGTCTTTGCGGGAGCGAGAGATCGTGCCTCCCCCGACGACGACGTCGCCGTCGTACAGAACAACCGCCTGCCCGGCGCCGGTGGAACGCTGCGGCTCGTCGAACTCGACGCGGAGTCCGTCAGGGACGATTCGCTCGACCGTTGCCCACCGCTCGGGCCGCCTGTAGCCCGTCTTCGCGCGGACTCTGAGGGCGCCGTTCGGAGCCGACCCCGCCGTCCAGGCGAGGCGCTCGGCAAAGAGAACCTTCGAGTACAGCATCTCCTCCCCGCCGAGCGTGGCCGTGTTGTCCTCCGTGTTTTTGTCGCAGACGTAGAGCCTCCGCGTGGAAGAAATCCCCAATCCCCTGCGCTGGCCGATGGTATAGCGAATCAGGCCCCTGTGCCTGCCGATGACGTTGCCCGACACGTCGATAAAGTTCCCCGGCTCGTAGCTTTTACCCGTGTATTCCTCGATAAAATGGGCATAATCACCGTCTCTGACAAAGCAGACGTCCTGGCTTTCCCGCTTCTGCGCGTTCCGAAATCCATGCGCGTCCGCGATTTCCCTCACTTCCTTTTTTCTCAGTCCCCCCAGGGGAAAGGACGTATGCGCCAGTTGCTCCTGAGTCAGCGAATAAAGGAAGTAGCTCTGATCCTTCGCGCCATCGAGGGCCTTTTTCAGCAGGAAACGCCCCCCTGCGTCGCGCTCGATCCGGGCGTAGTGTCCCGTGACGACGAAATCGTACTCCAGCTCACGCGCCCGCGAGAGCAGCCTGTCGAACTTGATGTATCGGTTGCAGTCAATACAGGGGTTGGGCGTATCCCCGTTTTCGTAGACCTCCACAAAACGCCGTATGACCTCTCTTTTGAAGTCCTCGGAGAAATTGAATACGTAGTGGGGAATTCCAAGGCGATAAGCCACGTCGCGGGCGTCGTCCGCGTCCTTCAGGGAGCAGCAGGCGTCATTCCGATCGACTCCGACGTCCTCGTTCGAAAAGAGCTTCATCGTGACGCCGATGCAGTCGAATCCTCGCTCCTTCATCAGGCAGGCGGCGACGGAACTGTCCACCCCCCCGCTCATGGCGATCATCGCCCTCCGGTTCATGACCTCGCTTTATCCCGC
>JAITPZ010000074.1 GCA_031289165.1 Synergistaceae bacterium | reverse complement strand
GAAGAAAGAGAACTCGTTCCGGGAAACACCGCTCCATTCACACGCGTCAAATAAAATTAAGCAGAGGCCCTTTGACTCACAGTCTGATGCGTTCTGATTTCCCATACGCGATTCTTGCCCGGTTGCGAAATTAGTATTAGAATAATGACTTTAATCAGGATGACGTGGAGGTCAATTAAAGTCATGGACAGAGTGTACAATTTTGCCGCCGGGCCGGCGGTTTTGCCCTTGGAGGTTCTGCTCCGGGCTCAGAGGGATTTCCCCGCGTACCGGAGCGCTGGTATGTCCGTTCTTGAAATGAGCCATCGCTCCAAAGCATTCGAGGAGATCATCGCCGAGGCCGAAAAACTTTTTCGCGAGCTTCTGGGCGTTCCCGACGACTATCACGTTCTTTTCGTTCACGGGGGCGCGACCATGCAGTTTTCCATGGTTCCGATGAACCTTATGCGCCGTTCCCGAAAGGCGGATTACGTCGTGACCGGGCACTTCGCCGCCAAAGCCACAGAGGAGGCCCGGAAGTTCGGGACCGTCGCCGTCGTCGCCTCCTCCAGAGATCGAAACTTTTCTTACGTTCCGGCGCTTTCGCCGTCGACGTTCACGCCGGACGCGGATTACGTCCACATCACCTCCAACAACACGATATACGGCACGCGCTTTACCGCCTTTCCCGAGACGGGCGATGTGCCGCTGGCGGCGGACATGAGTTCGAACATT
Organism: Synergistaceae bacterium; assembly: GCA_031289165.1. Classification (GTDB taxonomy): domain Bacteria; phylum Synergistota; class Synergistia; order Synergistales; family Aminobacteriaceae; genus JAISSA01. Next base: position 2,280 of record JAITPZ010000074.1, on the reverse strand, counting down.
CTCTCCGAGCCCCTGGACGTATCCCGGTTCGGCCTGATCTACGCCGGGGCGCAGAAAAACATCGGGCCGTCCGGCCTGTGCGTGGTCGTGCTCCGTAAGGATCTCGCGGGGTTCGCGCCCGCGGAGACGCCCGTCATGCTGGACTACCGGACTTACGCCGACAACGCCTCGCTTTACAACACCCCGGCCACCTTTTCGATATACGTCGCCAAACTGGTGTTCGAGTGGCTCAAAGAGAAGGGTGGAGTGGCGGCCATCGAGAAAGTCAACCGGGAAAAGGCCGCGATTCTTTACGACTGCATCGACGGGTCCTCCCTTTTCAGGGGGGCTGCGGACCGGGAGTTTCGCTCCCTGATGAACGTGACCTTCGTTCTGCCGAACGAGGAGCTGACGGCCGAGTTTCTCTCCGGCGCGTCCGCCGCGGGACTCGTGAACCTGAAGGGACACAGGGCCGTCGGCGGCGTTCGCGCCAGCATATACAACGCGATGCCCGTCAAGGGCGTTGTCGCGCTGGCGGACTTCATGAGGCGCTTCGAAGCCGCGCACGGGAAGCGGTAGGGGGAAGGGGTAAAGATCATGTTCAACGTCCTGACCCTGAACAGCATCTCCGGGTACGGCCTGAAGGAGCTGTCCCCGTCCGGCTTCACCGTCGCGAACGACGTCCCCGACCCCGATGGCATACTGGTCCGAAGCGCGTCCATGCTGGATATGGACCTGAACCCGGCCCTCCTGGCCATAGCCCGCGCGGGGGCCGGGTACAACAATATCCCCGTCGCGCGGTGTTCCGAGGCGGGCATCGTGGTGTTCAACACGCCCGGTGCCAACGCCAACGCGGTCAGGGAGCTGACCCTGGCGGGACTCCTGCTCTCCTCCCGCAAAATCGTGGAGGGGGCGGACTGGATCCGAAGTTTGAAGGACGCCCCCGACCTGGCGGCGCGCGTCGAGAAGGGCAAGGCGAACTTCGTCGGCCCCGAACTGTCCGGCAAAAAATTGGGCATTATCGGCCTGGGGGCGGTCGGCGTCCTCGTGGCCAACGCCTGCGAGGCCCTGGGGATGCTCGTCGCCGGCTACGATCCCTATCTGTCCGTCGACGCGGCTTGGGCGCTCTCCCACAACGTCGCGCGCGCGGCGGCCCTCGACGAACTGCTGGGCGACTGCGACTATGTCTCCCTGCACGTCCCCCTGACGGACACGACGAGGGGGGCGTTCGATGATAAAATTCTGGCCCGGATGAAGGCCGGTTCCCGTCTGCTCAACTTCTCCCGCGGCGAGATCGTCGACAATGCGGCGGTACTCGCGGCCCTGCGGAGCGGACATCTGTCGCGTTACGTCACGGACTTCCCGACGGAGGAACTTGTCGGCGAGGATGGAGTACTCGCGCTGCCCCACCTCGGCGCTTCCACGCCGGAGGCCGAGGACAACTGCGCGGCAATGGCCGCCCGGCAGCTCAAAAACTACCTCGAAAACGGCAACATCCGGAACTCGGTCAACCTCCCCGACTGCGACATCGGCCCCGCCGTGAAACCCCGCATAACCATCATCAACCGAAACGTCCCGAACGTCGTCGGCCCGATCACGACCGCGCTCGCGAAGGTCGGCATGAACATCGCCAACATGCTGAACAAAAGCAGGGGCGACTACGCCTGCAACATCATCGACCTCGACAGCCCGTGCCCCCCGGAGACGCTCGGGGAGATCGCGGGCATAAGCGGCATCATCAGGGTCCGGCTCATCGATGGAAAATAATTTTCATCCGGACATGGCGCGCCGGAACTCCTTCATCTTCGATTTCGACTCGACGATCGTCACCCTCGAAACGCTGGATACGCTGATAAAGCGGAACATGGAGCGCGACGAGGACAGGAAAAAAATCGACGACATCACGACGCGCGCCATGAACGGAGAGTTGGACTTCAACGCTTCGATCACCACGCGTCTGCGCATCTCGAGGGCGCATCGAAGCCACTTCGCGCGGATGGCCGCCGAGATCGGAGACTTTCTGACCCCGGGCATGGGAGAGGTCTTAAACTTTCTCAATCGAAAAAAACAGAAGCTGTTTATTGTAAGCGCGGCTTTTTCCGAAATCGTTCGCCCGGTCGCCAAACTTTTCGACATTCCGCTCGACGACTGTTTTGCCAACGAGTATCTTTCGGACGCCGACGGCAGCGTCATCGGCGTCCGAGAGGGACCGCTGGTCCACGAGGGCGGGAAAAGCGCGGTCGTTCGCGAACTAAAGCGGGAAAATCGCCTCCCGGGCCTCGTCGTCATGCTCGGCGACGG
>JAITPZ010000190.1 GCA_031289165.1 Synergistaceae bacterium | reverse complement strand
GGTCGAGGAGATCGACGAGATCATCGCGGCAACTTTGGGAAAGTACGGTTTGCCCGACAGTATTCCGCTCGTCGTGTTTGGCAGAAGCATGGGCGGCGTGGGGGCCACGAACTTCATTCGCTTTTCGCGCTATAAAGACAGGGTAAAGGGTTGCGCGATGAACAGTCCCGTCACCGATCTGGAGTACCATTCGACGGAACGCCCCGACTGCGCGGCCACGATATATCGCGCCTATTCATATTATGACATTCCAATCGAGTTGGCGGTCGAAATTCACAGTCCTGTCAATTTTATCGACGAAATGCCCGATATTCCTTACCTTATCGTACATGGAGACGCCGATAAAGCCGTCAATAAAGGCGCTCATTCGGACAAATACGTTCCCGCGATGCGCGCAAAGGGATATAACGTGACCTACGTGGAAGTCGCCGGCATGGAGCACGTGGACCTGGCGGGGAACCCCGAGGCGCGGAAGCTGTACCTGGACTTCATCGCGAGTTTTGCAAAATAGTTATGAAGCGACTTTATTTATTATTTCGGCAGTGTGACGGAGGATATCAATTTTTGGGACAAGGCTTTTCCGCCCAACATGACGCCTTTTGTTTTCCAGGTTAAGGGAAGTAATCTTTACGGGATCGTTTACGTCGCCGAGGAGAAGGGACCGCATCCGACGGCCCTGGTTCTTCATGGCTTCCCCGGAAACGAAAAGTACCTCGACCTCGCTCAGGCTCTGCGTCGCGCTGGTATAAACCCGGTGTTTTTCGGCTATCGCGGAGCGTGGGGCAGCGTGGGGTAGCGAGGGGACGGTCGGTATTCGGACGCCGGAAGGCCGCCCATTGATGGAGCGCCTTTCGGTCGTCAATTTGGAAAATTTTAAACTCCGAAAGATAAGTCCTGCCGAAATGGAATAGAAATAATTTCAAACAAAAATATAAAATTGAATTGAATGCTGTAATATGGTGTTATAAATCCCCGTTTCGGAGGAAGAAAAAATATTTTCAGGAAAGGGACGATACAAGTGGCAGAAGGATCCGTGCTCGTAGTTATACTGGTTGTGGCAATCGTCGTAATGGTGGTTATGATTTCGAAGTTCAAGGTTCATCCTTTCGTCTCTCTTTTCACCGTGGCTCTTCTCATGGGGCTCGCCGCGGGAATGCCCATGTTGGACGTGGTGAACACGATCGCCACCGGGTTCGGCAACACATGCCGATCCATCGGCATCGTCATTCTCTTCGGCACGATCATCGGCGCCATGCTGGAGCATAGCGGGGCGGCCCTGACCATGGCCGACGCCGTTCTGAAAAAGGTCGGCCCGAAGCGCCCGGCGCTGGCCATGAGCATCATCGGATGGATCGTTTCCATTCCCGTTTTTTGCGATTCGGGGTTCGTCATCCTCTCGTCTTTGAACAAGTCTCTCTCCAAACGTAGCGGCGTCAAAATGGCCACGATGGCCATAGCCCTGTCCACGGGCCTCTACGCCACCCACACACTCGTGCCCCCGACGCCCGGCCCCATCGCGGCGGCGGGTAACCTGCAGGCGGACCTGGGCCTGGTGATTCTGTGGGGTATCGTGGCTGCAATACCCGCCGCGCTGGCCGGTTACCTGTACGCCATAACGGCCGGCAGCAAACTGGAGGTCGAGGAGGAAATCGGAGGGCAGACGTTCGAGGAGCTGATCGCGAAGCACGCGCAACTCCCCTCGGCTTCGAAGGCTTTCGCCCCCATCGTCGTTCCGCTGATCCTGATCGGACTCAGTTCCTTGGTCAACTACCCCTCGGTGCTGGAGACGGTCGGGAAGGGAAGCACGCTGCACAACATTGTGAGCTTCTTCGGAAATCCGATCATGGCGCTTTTCGTCGGCACGATCCTCTGCCTCTTCCTCGTTCCCAAAATCACGGAGGAGGTCACGAACGACTGGATAGGAACGGGCGTCAGGGACGGCGCGACGATCATCATGATTACGGCCGCGGGAGGCAGTCTCGGAGCTATCATCGCCGCCACGAAGGTGGGCGACTACATCGGCGCGACGCTCGCTCAGTACCAGCTGGGGATATTCCTGCCCTTCATCATCAGTGCCGCGCTCAAAACGGCGCAGGGTTCGTCCACCGTCGCCCTCATCACGACGTCGACGATCGTGTTTCCGCTTCTGGAATCTCTGGGGCTGGGCGCTTCGACGGGGGGCATGGGGGCCGTGCTGGCGACGCTCGCGATCGGAAGCGGGGCGATGGTCGTCTCCCACGCCAACGACTCCTACTTCTGGGTTGTGACGCAGTTCTCCAACATGAAGGTCAGCACCGCCTACCGGGCGCAGACCGTGGCGACCCTCATCGAGGGCATCGCCGGCGTCGCCGCGGTGTGGGCGCTGTCTCTGGCGTTGCTCTGAAATACGAAGGATATTCGATTTGTTGCGAGGAGGCGGCCCAACGAGCCGCCTCTCTTTTGATGATGTTTTTTGGTTTACGTGAATCCCCCTGCTTTTTCGGGGATTATAACATCAAGGCGGGCTGAAAGTAACCGCCCGAAGGGAAGTCTCTGCCTCCGTGGTTGACGTCAAATCGTTGAGGGGCTCTGAACGCATACTTTTAAAAAACTCAGAGAGAGCGGCTTTTGGAGGCTTCGGGGGTTGCGGATCTGCCGGTCAGGCATTTGGACAGCTTTTTCATGATTTCATCCATGTCGATCGGTTTGCCCACATGGTCGTTCATGCCGGCGGCGAGGCAGCGTTCGACGTCCTCGCGAAACACGTTCGCGGTCATCGCGATGATGGGAATCTCCTGCGCGCGGGGGATGTCGAGCGCGCGGATGGCGCGCGTCGCCTCATAGCCGTCCATTTCGGGCATGTGGATGTCCATGAAGATCAGGTCATATTTCTCCGGGTTGTTTTTGAAGGCCTCCAGTGCCTCCAGTCCGTTTATCACGGTGTCGATGACGATACGCGTATCCTCCAGCAGGGCGACGACGATCTCGCTGTTGACCTCGACGTCCT
>JAITPZ010000157.1 GCA_031289165.1 Synergistaceae bacterium | reverse complement strand
ATGCCGATGGAAATCTCTACCCCATCCCTCTGGCCAAAGCCTCGGTGGTGGAGAACAAGCTGGTGGTCAGCGCGGGAACCGCGGAGTTGGTCTCTCTGGGAGGATCGACCTCCATCCTGTCGGCGCTGGGGATCAACTATGAGTACATGTCGCTCTCCCAGATCGGGATCAAGCTCCCCTCGATGGGCGAAATGACGACTCAGGGCCAGACCGGCGAGCTGGACTTCGACACCAGCGTATTCATGGCGGCTCTCGAAAACAACGCCGACGACGTCGCGATGCTGATGACGAACTTCGCGGGGCAGATGCAGACCTACATGGACGACATGATCAAATCCGCCCAGAAGGAGGTCTACTCCGGCGTGACGGCCGCACAGGGCGCCGTCATGCGGGAGATCAACGCCATCGACACCGAGATCGCCACGATCGACAAGTACCTGGAGGAATTTTCAAGACGCCTGGCGGCGAAGGAGGAAAGCCTTTACGCGCAGTTCTCGGCGGCGGAGGTCAACCTGTCGAAGCTGATGCAGCAGGCGGCTTGGCTTGAGAGCGTCACCGCGCAGCTGCAGGCGTCCTCCTCCAGTTAGTAAGTAAAAAGCCTTCATCGACAGCACTCGATAATAAGGGCCCCGGGCAGCGACGCCGGGGGCTTTTTTCTTACCCTGCGCCCCCTCTCTGTATGAAAAGAGGAAAGAGAGTTTTGCTCTTTACAGACAAAACACAGAATCTTTAAAATCCAAACACGGATAAGTTGCCCTGAGTTCCGGATATGTCTTTTTGGAGAGAGGTCCTTTCATGAAAAAAATCGAAAAAAACGTCGGGCGATACGGAGATTTGGCACGTTCGGGCGTGCCGGAGCCACGATGCGCGCGGGCGTAGGCTACAGCGACGATCCGGATACCGCGGCGGCAGGCAGGCAGGCCGCGTTGGAGGCACTGCGGCAGGCCGGGCGCAGCGACCCCTGCGATCTGGTGTTGTTGTTTTCGACCGCCCGGCACGACGCGCAAATCCTGCGCGACGCGGTCGTGTCGGTTGTCGGTCCCGTGCCCGTTCTGGGCGGCGGCGCCGTCGGAACGATCACGAACGATCGCTTCGGCTACGCGGGCGACCAGATCGGGATGGCGTGTTTCTGGCTGGATGGCGTGCGCTGCGAGCCGGTTATCGAGGGAGGGCTGTTGCGGGACGAGGAGGAGGTCGGCAGGCGTCTTGGAAAAAGGCTGGCCGGGATGGGAACGACCCCGGAGTCGTCCATTATCCTCTTTTACGACGCCATCGACCGCACGGGAGGGGGTGTGCGCATGATCATGGCCACCTGGCTTCTGGCCGGCATGGAACAGAGCCTGGGATTTCTTCCCGATCTGACCGGCGCGGGGATGCAGGGCGACTACATCTGTACTCCCGCCCGACAGTGGCTCGGCGAGGAGATCGGCGAGCATCACGCGCTGGCCCTGGTCTTTTCCGGCGACATCCGCATCGACAACGTCATCATGCACGGCTGCCGTCCGACCACGCGGTATTATACGGTCACGAAGGCCGAGGGGCAGACGATCCTTGAAATCAACGGGAAACCTGCCCTGCAGTTCGTCGATGCCCTGTTGGACTCGGCGATCCCCCCGGAAAATTATCCGTTTTTTCTGATTTTCGGGGTAAACAGAGGCGAGAAGTGGGGAGAATTTGATGAAAACAACTACGCCAGCCGTCTGTGTCTCGCCATCGACAGAGAGCGGAGCGGCATCGTCATGTTCGAGCCGGACATGGTCGAGGGCACGGAGTTCCAGATTATGTCCCGCAGTCTCGAACCCGGCTACATGGGGCCCCGAATAGAAAATCTTTTCGACCGCCTCGAGGGACGCGAACCCGTGTTCGCGCTGTATATCAACTGCGCCGGCCGCGCTGCCGGTTATGGAGGAATCGATTTGGAGGACGCCCTGGTGGTTCAGAAAACCGTTGGTGACCGGATACCCATTTTGGGACTTTACACGGGCGTGGAGATCGCCCCGATCGGCGGGCGTCCCCGCGGACTGGATTGGACGGGCGTGTTCTGCCTGTTCAGTGTGCCAAAATGAAAAAGGACACCGGCTTCCAGGATTTTTCTTCCTTTCAGAAAGCCCTCGCTTTCCTGGAGGCTCCCGGTCTGCAGGAATTTTCCGATTTTCACAAAACGTCCCGGGAACTCGAGGAACTGCTTCAGGAACTTCGTTATCTTCGACGAATCACCGAGCGGAGCACCGCCAAAATATTGTCGCTCGACGTCCAGTCCTCGGCGATACGCCATGAGCTGGAGCAGAAGCGTCGAGGGTTCAGCCTGCTGGCCGAGCTTGCCGTTTCTCTGAGGAAAAACGCCAGCTATGAAAGCGTTTTTGTCCCGGTCTCCCGGCGCATCAACGCCGCGCTGAACATGCAGCGCACGGTGGTGCTCACTCCCGACGCGGAGGGGCTGTTCGTCCCCGCCGTTTTGCAGGGCTATCCCACGGACCGGCAGGAAATCATCGCGGCGCGACGCATCAAAATGGAAGATGAGCTTCTTGACCCCGCGCGGCCGGTTCTGGTCACCGGGGCCGACCCCGTGGGCCGGTTGGCCGGGCTGCGCGAGGCTATCGAAATGCCCTTTCTGATTTCTTCTCCGATTCTCCCGCACAACGAGGTCGCGGCGATTCTGGTCACGGGACGGGTGACCGAACAGGCGCCGTTCCTTTTGCGGCTCGGGCGCGGCGACGTCGAGACGGTGCAGGCCATCAGCTCGCTTCTGGCGGCGGTCCTCGTCGAGCAGCGTCTGACCGAGGCCGAGGAGAGAACGAGGATCATGCTGGACGCGTTGCCCGTGTGCTGCAACTTCTGGGATGAGCGCGGCAACAACATCGACTGCAATCAGGAGGCGGTTCGGCTTTTCGACCTGCCCGGCAGGCAGGAGTACCTGCAGAGGTTTCATGAACTTTCTCCCGAATACCAGCCGGACGGACATCTTTCGTCGGAACTGGCGCGGGAACGGATCAGGGAGGCCTTCGCCTCCGGCTGGCTCAGGTTTGAATGGATGCATCAAAAGCTGAACGGCGAGCTCATTCCGTCTGAAATCACGCTGGTGAGGGCCAGACGGGGCGAGGGTTATATCGTGGTCGGCTATACCCGCGACCTGCGCGAACATAAGGCCATGCTGGCCGAGATGTTCAGGACGGAGGGCGAGCTGCGCCAGGCCCGCGACCTGGCGGAAAAAAGCGCGCGCGCCAAAAGCGAATTTCTCGCGAACATGAGTCACGAAATTCGTACGCCTATGAACGCGATCCTCGGCATGACGCACCTTCTGGGCGAGACCGCTCTGACCGACAGACAGCGAAAATATGTGACGCAGGCCGCGCACTCCGCTCACCTTCTCCTGCGCATCATCGACGACATTCTGGACTTCTCCAAAATCGACACCGGCCGGATGGCGCTGGAAAGCGTGGATTTTTCCGTCCGCGATGTGGTGGACCGCGTGCACGACCTGATGCTGGAGCAGGTTGGAACCAAAACGATCGCCCTGCACATCGGCGTCGATCCCGATGTCCCGGACCACGTCACGGGCGATCCCCTGAGGGTGGAACAGGTGCTGCTCCATCTTGCCGGCAACGCCGTGAAGTTCACTCAGGCCGGAGAGGTGGACATCCACGTTTCCCGAAAATCTTCGGCGTCGAACGAGGTCTCCGACGGCGTGAAACTGCTGTTCGAGGTCAGGGACACGGGCATTGGCATGAACGAGGAGGAGATGGCGAACCTCTTTACGCCCTTTACCCAGGCCGACGGTTCCCACACGCGAAAATACGGCGGAACGGGGATAGGGCTCGCCATCGGCCAAAGCCTGGCGGGGATGATGGGGGGAGAAATTCGCTGCGAAAGTCACATCGGCGAGGGCAGTAAATTCTGGTTCACCGCCGTGTTCTCCCCGTCGGCGAACGCGGATGACGCACCGGACGCGAACCTGGAAACGGTGGAGGAAACGGATTCCGAATTTGAGGAGCTTCAGGGAATGCGCGTACTCCTGGCCGAGGACAACGAGATCAACCGAATGATCGCCACCGAGATTCTCTCCGTCGCGGGCGTCGTTGTGACGACCGCGAACACGGGACTCGAGGCGCTGAATGCCCTGAAAAAAGACGCTTACGATCTCGTTCTCATGGATATCCAGATGCCGGAGATGGACGGCCTGACGGCCGCCGCGCAAATCCGCGCGAATCCCCGGTACGAAACCCTCCCGATTATCGCCATGACCGCGCACGCCCTGACCGAGGACAAACAAATGAGCCTCGAGAGCGGCATGAACGATCATCTGACCAAGCCGATCGATCCGGAACAACTCTACGCGACCCTGAGACAGTGGTACAGGCGTCCCGGTAAAAAAGCGGTGAACGCCGACGGATGATGGCGGGCCGTGTTCCGACGGGCGTCAGCGAGGCCGCGTGGCCTGCTCTTCGCCGACGCCGCATTTTTCCGCGAGCAGGCGCATAACGGCGTCGACGTCGATCGGTTTGGCGAGGTGGGCGTTCATGCCCGCCTTTCGCGCCTGCTCGATGTCCTCACGGTAGGCGTTGGCCGTCATCGCGATGATCGGAACCGTCGCGGAGTCCGGACGCGGCAGAATCCGAATTCTGCGCGTGGCCTCGTATCCGTCCACGTTGGGCATCTGGACGTCCATAAAGATCAGGTCATAATGATTTACGGGGGAATTCTCGAACTTTTCCAGCGCCTCCAGGCCGTCTTCGGCCTCGTCGATCTCCACGTGCGTGTCTGCCAGAAGCTCTGTCAGAATCACCCGGTTGATCGCCAGGTCCTCGACCAGGAGTATGTGTCTGCCCGTCAGGTCGGGGACGATTCCGTCCGAATCCGTCTCCTCCGGTTCGCATTCGGCCCTGTCCATGCCAATGGTGAACGTGAAGGTCGAGCCCTCGCCCGGCGCGCTGTGAACCAGGATCACCCCGCCCATTTGCTGAACGAGGTTCTGGCTGATGGCAAGCCCGAGCCCCGTGCCGCCGAAACGGGCGGCGATGCTCGAGTCGGCCTGCTCGAAGGCGAGAAACAGCCGGGACATCTGTTCT
>JAITPZ010000106.1 GCA_031289165.1 Synergistaceae bacterium | reverse complement strand
CCGAGTATCTGGGGATGCACTACTCCAAGATCATGCTGGCGGCGGCCATTCCGGCGATCCTCTACTACCTCTCCCAGTACGCCTACGTCCATATCGAGGCGAAACGGCTGGGGATGCAGCGGATATCCAGCGACAAAATCATTCCGGTGACGACGGTTCTGAAGCGCCAGGGTTACATGATCGTGCCCATCGCCACCATCATCTACCTCCTGCTCATCGGACGCACACCTCTCTACGCGGCCTTTTACGGCATTATGAGCTCCGTGGTCGTCACGGCGGCGGCGGGCCTGGTGCAGGGCAATTTTGTCGCGATGCTGAAGGCATACATGCGGGCGCTGGAACAGGGCGCGCGTCAGTGCGTCAGCGTGGGGGTGGCCTGCGCGGTGGTGGGCATCATCAACTCGATCACCAACCTGACCAGCCTGGGCTTCACGTTCGGAAACGCCATCGTCTCGCTGGCGGCGGGCAGCATCATCCTGACGGCCATCATGACGATGGTCCTGTCGATCATTCTGGGCATGGGCCTTCCCACGACGGCCTGCTACATCATCACGGCCACCATCGCGGCGCCGGCCCTGATGAAGCTGGGAGTCAACCCCCTGGCGGCCCACATGTTCGCGTACTACTTCGCGTGCCTCTCCAACCTGACGCCTCCCGTCGCCATCGCCTCCTACGGGGCGGCCGGCCTGTCGGGGCAGAATCCGTCGGAAGTGGGGTGGGCCGGCTTTCGCATCGCGCTCGCGGGGTTCGTCATCCCGTTCACCTTCATTTACGCGCCCTCGCTGCTCTTCGTGAGCGATTCCTACATGGAGATTTTCACCTCGACGGCGACCGCCACCGTCGGAGTCGTTGCCGCCGCCTGCGCGGTGCAGGGCTACGTACTGAGGCCCCTCGCCCCGTCTCTCAGGGTTCTGCTCTTCGTCGGCTCCCTTCTGCTGATCTTCCCCGGCATCGCCACTGACGCCGCCGGGCTGGCGATCGTTCTGGGGATCGGCGCGCTTCAGAAGTTCAGACCCGAAAGCGTCGCCGGGGCGCAAAATTAGAAAAGGTCAGGTCAGGTCATGAATATCGTACTCAAATATGGAAGAAAAGAAATGGAGCTTTCGATCCCCGACCGCAACCTGCTGGGGGTGCTGGAGCCCTCCTCCGGAGCGGCGCCGATCGAGGACCTGGGGGCGGCGGTGAGGGGCGTCCTTCAGACCCCGACCGCCGGACCCTCTCTGGAGGCGCTGGTTCGGGAGAAGCGTCCCCAAAGCGTGGCGATCATCGTCAACGACATGACGCGCTCCACGCCGTCGGACAGGGTTCTGCCCCCGATGCTGGCCGAGCTGGAGCGGCTGGGCACGCCGCGCGACGCGATCACGATCGTTGTGGCGAACGGAACGCATCGCGCCATGACGGGCCCGGAGATCGACGGGCTCCTCGGAAAGGAGATCACGGGCGCTTACAGGGTCGAAAACCACATCTGCGACGCGCCCGACCTCGTGGATATGGGCACGCTCTCAACGGGCAACAAACTTCTGATCAACAAAACCGTCGCGCGGGCGGACCTGCGCCTCGCCGTGGGCGAGGTGCTGCTGCACTACTACGCCGGGTTCGCCGGGGGCCGCAAGAGCGTATTCCCCGGCGTCGCGGGGCGCGAGACGGTCATGAGGAACCACAGCATGATGACCGCGCCCGGGGTGGGAATAGGGCTTCTGGAGGGCAACCGCGTCTACGCGGAAACGGACGAGGCGGTCGAGAAGTTCTGTCCGCTTCACTTCATCGTGAACCTCGTCTCCGACAGCCACAAGAACGTCGTCCGCGTCGTCGGAGGGCACTTCCGCGACGCGTGGCTGGAGGGGGTAAAGACGTTTCGGGAGATGAACTTCATCTCCATCGACCGGCCGGCGGACGCGGTCATCGTCTCGGCCGGGGGATACCCGAAGGACATCAACATGTACCAGGCCCACAAGGCGATCTACATGGCCTCCCGCGCCGTGCGCGCCGGGGGCGCGATGTTTTTCTTCTCCGAGCTGGAGGAGGGTTACGGGCACAAAACATTCGCGGAGTGGGCGGAGCGCGGCTGGCCGGTCGAACGCGTGATGCGCGAGTTCGAGGCGGAGTTTCGCTTCGGCGCGCACAAGCTCTACTACATGGCGACCCACGCCCGCGACTTCGACATGTACCTTTATTCCGCGATGGACGAGCGGGAAAGCCGCCTGATGTTCTGCGAAAAATTCACGGACGCGAACGCCGTGACGCCGATGCTGCAAAAGCGTTTCGGAGACGACTTCACGGCGTGGGTCATCCCTCAGGGAGGCATCGTCCTTCCCAATCCAAAAGCGTCCTGAAAAGGAGAGAAAACTGTTGACTAATGCTGATTTAAACTACGACGTTCTGATTGTCGGGGCCGGGGTCGTCGGCTGCGCCATAGCCCGCGAGCTGGCCCGACACAGGAAAAGGGAAGGCGAAGCGTTTCGCGTTGGGGTGCTGGAGAAGGAGCCGGACGTGAGCTTCGGCACGAGCAGCCGCAACAGCGCCGTCCTGCACTCCGGCATCAACTACGCGCCCGGCAGTCTGCGGGGGGCGCTGAACGTGAAGGGCAACGCGATGATGGACCGGCTGTGCGCGGACCTGAAGGTGCCCATAAAGCGGATCGGCAAGCTGACCGTCGCGCTGACGGAGGAGGATCTCCCCGGACTTCACAAGCAAAGGTCGCAGGGCGAGGCCAACGGCGTTCCGGGCATGGAGCTGATGGACAACGCGAAGATGCGGACCATACAGCCGGGCATAGAGGGCATTCTGGGGCTATGGACCCCGACGTCCGCCATCATTTCCTCCTTCGGGCTGACGATCGCGCTGGCCGAGAACGCCCAGGCCAACGGGGTCGATTTCCACCTGAACTGCGAGGTCGTGGGCGTGGAGCGCGGCGAGGGCAAAAGGACGTTCGGCGTCAGGGGCTCGGACGGCAGGGTTTACACCTCCCGCCTGCTGATCAACGCCGCGGGGCTCCACTGCGACGAGGTCAGCGCCATGCTCGGCATCACGGACGTCAAAATCTGGTCCTGCCGGGGCGAGTACTACGTTCTGGACAGGCGCCTCGACGGGACGCTGAAGACCCTGATCTACCCCGTTCCGGGGCCGAACGACCCGGGGCTGGGCATTCACCTGACGCCCACCGTGGACGGCAACATTCTGATCGGACCCAGCGCGACCTACATTCCGGAGGAGGACCGCGAGGACTACCGCGCCACGTCCGCCGTGATGGCCGACCTGCGGCGGGAGGGCCTGCATCTGCTCCCCGACCTTGCGGCGTCCGACTTCATCCGCAGCTTCTCCGGCAACCGCCCCAAGCAGACCCCGCCCGAAAAGGGAGGCAACGCCGACTTCACGATAGAGGAAACCTCCGTCCCCGGCTTCATTCACCTTCTGGGAATCGAGAGCCCCGGACTCACCAGCTCCCCCGCCATCGCCGGGATGGTCCGGGATATGGTCGCGAAGCACATTCCGCTGGCAGAGCGGGACGATTTCGCGCCCGAGCGTCCGGGATTCATCGGAACCTTCGCCGAGCTGCCTCTGGAGCAGCGCATGGACCTGATCCGGACCGAGCCCGAGTACGGCGAGGTCATCTGCCGCTGCGAGCGGATCACGAAGAGGGAAATCCGTCAGGCTATAGAGAACCCGCTGGGGGCGCGCACGATGGCGAGCATCAAGTATCGCGCCCGGGCGCAGATGGGACGCTGCCAGGGGGGATTCTGCATGCCCCGCATCGTTCGTATGCTGCGCGACGAGTACGGCTTCGACCCGAAGGACTTTTTCATACGGGGCGGGGCTCCGATGTTCAGCGGACACGTCAGGGAAGGGGGCGACGGTCGATGAGCGCCGCAACCGGAAGCAACAGGGTTATCGAGCGTGATCTCGTCGTGATCGGCGGAGGACCGGCCGGTCTGGCCGCCGCGATCGCGGCCCGGGAGGCGGGCGGCGACGTGCTGCTGATCGAGCGCGACCGCATTCTGGGCGGGATTCTGAACCAGTGCATTCACGACGGTTTCGGCCTGCACCGCTTCGGCGAGGCATTGTCGGGGCCGGAGTACGCCGGGCGCTTCATCTCCCGTCTGAGGGAGCTGGACGTGCCCGTCATGCAGAACACGATCGTTCTGGGCCTGTCGCGCGACCGGAGGCTGCTGGTCTCGCGGCTGGGCGAGCTGCAGGAAATCCGGGCCAGGGCCGTCATTCTGGCTATGGGCTGCCGGGAGCGGACGCGCGGGGCGCTTTCCATCCCCGGCCACCGCCCGAGCGGCGTCTACACGGCGGGCGCGGCGCAGAACTTCGTCAACATGGAGAATATCATGCCCGGCAGCCGCATCTGCATTCTGGGTTCCGGCGACATCGGGCTCATCATGGCGCGCCGCATGACGCTGGAGGGGGCCAAAGTGGAGGCCGTTTTCGAGCTGCTCCCCTGGTCCAGCGGTCTGCCGCGCAACATTCGCCAGTGCCTCGTGGACTACGGGATCCCGCTGTTCCTGAGCACGACGGTCGTGGATATCGTGGGCATGGGACGCCTGGAGGGCGTCAGGGTGGCGCAGGTCGACGAGCAGCGGCGCCCGGTGGAGGGCACGGAGCGCTTCGTCCCCTGCGACACGCTGCTGCTTTCCGTGGGCCTTATCCCGGAAAACGAGCTGGCGCGCGAGGCGGGGATCTCTCTCAGCCCCATAACGGGCGGGGCGCTGGTCGACGCGGACTGCATGACGGATGTGCCGGGCATCTTCTCCTGCGGCAACGCCCTTCACGTTCACGACCTGGTGGACCGGGTCTCCGAGGAGGCCGAACGCGCCGGGCGAGCCGCCGCGGCGTACGTGTCCGGCGCGCTTCCGAAGGCCGACGCGCCGGTCGCGGTCCGGCCGGGGGCGGGCGTGCGCTACGTGATGCCGGACCACGTTTCGGTTCCGAAGGTCATCTCGGGCCCGGAGAAGATCACCCTGGCCTTTCGCGTGACGGAGCCCCGCCGGGACGGGGTCGTGCGCCTCACGACGGATGACGGCGTGGTCCTGAAGGAGGAAAAGCACCCGCGCCTGCACCCGGCCGAGATGGTCTGGGCAAGTTTGGATTTGTCGCAGTTCGAGGAAATGAAACGGAGCGGAAAGACTCTGGAGGTGAGCGCGTCATGACCGAAAAGACGATCGAAAGCATAAAAGGGGAGTTCGTCTGCGTCGTCTGCCCCAACGGCTGCTTCATCGAGGCGGAGTACACGACCGAGGGAGGCGCGAAGCTGCTTTCTCTCGCGGGGAATCGCTGCGAGAGGGGCAGGGACTGGGTGCGTCAGGAGCTCGAAACGCCCATGCGCACCATAGCCACCAGCATCCCCGTGCGCGACGGCGACTTCCTTCTGGCCAGCGTGCGCACCGCCGCCCCGATCCCGCTCGAAAGGGTGGCGGACGTGATGAGGGAAATTCGGGCGCGGACCCTCGACGCCCCCCTGTCCATCGGCCAGGTGGTCATAAAGAACCCGGCCGGCACGAACACGGAGATCGTCGTAACGCGCGAGGTGGCCAGGAGGTAACCGAACGGCGGCCACCGGGAGCGTTTTGAGGCGAAGAGGTTTTTTGGAGCGAATGTTTCACGTGAAACATTCGCCCTTTCTGATTGTGATATATTGTCACACGCGTTGAATTTTGGGTAGTGTCACGAATATGTGGATATACTGCTGCCATTTGTGCCCGTTCGAAGTATCGTTTATTTTCAGCCCTTTATTTATAACGATTTACAGGCATTCATCAACACATTCGACCCACTGCCGAATTTTAAGATAGGTTTTCGCGATTTTCGCGAGCCGTGGAGGGAGGATCTGCAAAAAATGTGTTTTAACCGCGTTCAACACAAAAAGGTCGTCAAACTGTGGGTTGTTTTGCTTTTGACCGCAGTATCGCTTCTCGCGCTGATTTCGCCGGCGTCCTGGGCCGACGAGGTTTTGCCCCCGCCGGAGCATATCCCCGCGGACACGCGCCATTCAGGGACGAGCGACGCGCTTCCCAAAACCGGCGGTTTCAGCGTGGGAGAGACGCGCCAGTTCAGCGCCCAAATCAAACCCTCCAACTTCGCCATGATCGACGCCAGGCTTATCGCGCAGGGCGGCCACACGAATATATGGCTGCTCGACGATGAGGATTTTCACAAAGTAACCGGCACGGGACACGATGAAAATTGCACGCTGAAGAGCTTCGACGCGAAAATGGCGCGTGAGATGGCTGATACATTCGACGGCATCTATGTCAGGATGACCGACGAAACGACCGGGTTCGCCAGGCACGAGGGCGTGATAATTAAATTAGGGCTTCCTGATCTCGATGAAATCGGCGATTTGGGCAACGACGGCAAAGTCAATCTTTTGCTGTACGACATTCTCGGCGACGGCTCGGAAACCGGCGATTCTTCCTGGGACGGCTATTTCTCGAACGGCGATTTTTTTACCGCTCTCGACGGCGGCATCAACTACCTCGATATGTTTCACATAGACGTGGGTAAAAACCACGGTTTTGCGAGTCTGGCCGACCCCAATAAAAAATGGGACGTTTACAGCTACATGGCGCACGAATTTCAGCATTTACTGTGTTACATGTATTTCCATGCTTACGTATCCGCCAACGAGTACGACGAGTACATAAAATACGGGTGGTTCGACGATTCGCTGGCCGCGGCCGCCAGCGTATTCTACACCATCCCCGACAGCGAGATGATCGGTGACTCCGTCTTCGGCGCCGCCGGCAATTCGTACGCGAACAGCGGTTACGGCGATTTCGTGAACCACAACGGCAGCGGGAAAAATTACGGAATGGGCGGGATGCTGTCCCGGATGCTTCATAAACAAACCGGGGGATTGTACGTCCATAAAGTGTTCGAGCATTTTAAAAAAACGTATCCCCCGGGGGACGGGTACGAGGCAAATAGTGCAAAGTTCAACGGCAAAGACATGGACGAGGTTATAGGAGAGGTTTTCAACTCTGTGTTGGGCTGGAACGAAAGCACGGGTAAAGCGGCTTTCGCCAGGCTTTACTACCTGTTCATGGA
>JAITPZ010000011.1 GCA_031289165.1 Synergistaceae bacterium | reverse complement strand
CGTATCCGCGGGTATGCCGGTAATTTCCTGTGCCCACTGCGGCGTTTTTGGGATATGATCCCGTACGCCCCGCAGGTGCTCCGCGTAATTTTCCACGTCCCGCAGGTCCTCCGGCATATGGGAAGCGTCGAAACCAATGCAGTGAGCGTCCAAAAAAGCCTGATCCTGCAGGTTCTCGCTGACGATCACGTAAGCCATCGCGTCCGCCAGAGCGCCGTCGGTCGTCGGGCGTATCCCTATCCATTCGTCCGCATAAGCGGCCGCCGTATCGCTGAAACGGGGGTCTATCACGATGATCTTTACGCCTTTGTCCTTCGCGCGCATAATATCGAGGTGAGTGGAGTTGCCAAAGCCGCTCTCGACGGGGTTATGTCCCCACAGCAGAATGAGCTTCGAGTCCGCGAAAGTGTCCGAAGTGCTCCCCGAAGTCGAAGTTCCATAGATGTATGGAGTCACGATGCCGGCGCAGGCCGAGCTGTAGCTGTTGTACAAACCCAGATAGCCGCCGTCCAATGCCAGAAGGCGCTGGACGATCGCCCTGCCGTTGACGATGCCCCTTACGCCCGAGGCGATATTGACGTAGCGGGAGGCCGGTCCGTATTTTTCGCCGATTTCGCGCGTGCGGGACGCGATGACGTCGGTGGCTTCTTCCCACGTAATTCGCTCAAACACGCCTTTTCCCCGCTCTCCGACGCGTTTCATGGGGTAACGCAGGCGGGCGGCCGTCAAGAAGGATCTCCGATACCCGCTTCCCCGCACGCAGGCGGTGAGAACGTCCTCTCCGGCGTCGTCCGGACGCGGAACCGTGGAGAGCCTGAGAACGCAGCCCTCCTGAACGTGCGCGTGAATGACGCAATTTCCGCCGCAGTTATTGCACCCGGCCGTCGGCACGATCGAACAGGGCTCGTCGGCGAGCTCTTCGGGAGCGGGGCGGCAAAGCACCAGGCCGTCAAAGCTCTTTGGCGGCGTCGGAGTTTCAGGGGCCGCTTCCCCCGGGAAAGGCGTCTCCAATATCCCCGGAGACGCAATTTCTCCGCCGACGAAGCCCCTGAAAAAACGCGCCAGGCTTTTATAATAGGCGCTGGCGGCGCTCTGCTCCAGTCTGTCGCAAAATCGTTCGTAAAAACAGCCTAAATGCTCTGTAAGAAAGGCTTTTTGCGCCGCGAGACTGTTTTGAATCGCTCGCTCGTCCGTCGCATCCATTGAAGTCGCGTTCAGGAATCCGAGAAAATCACACATGACGCCGACATGATCGGGAATCTGGCGCTCCTTGCGCCGGACGCCGAGCCCCCATTTTTTATATTCGCGTTTTACGGCGAGGGTCGCCCCGTCCAGAAGAACGCCGGAGTCGGCGACATAAGCCGACTTCCAGAGAGGAATCGGGCTCGGGCCGGTATATTCGAACAACGCGGAGTAATCGCGTTCGAGCGAGTCCCACCGGTCCGGATCACAGGCGAGCGCCGCGGCGACGGCGTCGATATGCTCCCCGTAATCGCTGAAAAAAACGCTGTTCCGCAGCGCCGTATCGTGAAAGTCGCGTAATATGCCCCTGTTCGCCGCGCGCAGAAAAGCCGCGGCCAGATATCCGTAAACTGCCCCCCGCACGGAGGGGAAACGGGTATCGTTCACTCCCGTCATCTCTTCACCTTTTTCGTTCTTTTTCCATGAACGCGCTCAGTTCCCGATGCAGATTTTTTAAATAAACCTCGTGCGCGTTCCCGTCGGCGTGTTCCGGACGAATTGCCCCGACCCGGCATACCTCGACGCATCGCGGCAGTGTTCCCCTTCGGACCCTCTCCGCGCAGCCGTTGCATTTGGCCGCTTTTTCGCCCTGTCCCTGCGTGACGACGCCAAAGCGACACGCCTGAACGCATCTGCCGCAGCGTTGACACGCAAAAGCGTCGAGCAAAACGAATCCCGTCTCCCGGTCGCGGGAAAAACACCGCTGCGGGCACGCCTGGATACAGGGCGCGTCTTCGCAATGCTGACAGCCCGTTATATAAAAATCGACACGCAGGCGGCCGTCATCGAAAAATTCGCGCTCATAAAGCCTGCAAAAACGCCCCCGCACCGGCCTGCCGTACTCGTCCATACAGGCGACGACGCAGGCGCCGCACCCGGTGCATTTCTCTTTCTCAAAACGCAGCCACACGCTTTCAACGCCTTTTTCGGTTATATTTCATAGGCATACTCGGGGGTGATGCGTTTCAAGAAGGCTCTGGTCCGCTCTTCCTTCGCGTTTGTGAAAATCTCTCCCGGAGAATTCTGCTCCACAATAACGCCGTTCTCCATGAAAATGACTCGATTGGCGATATCGCGCGCAAAGGACATTTCATGGGTGACGACTATCATGGTAATTCCCTCCCGCGCCACTTTTTTCATGACCACGAGGACCTCTCCCACCAGTTCCGGGTCGAGGGCGCTTGTGGGCTCGTCGAACAAAATGACTTCCGGATTGAGCGCCAGGGCGCGGGCGATCCCCACGCGCTGCTGTTGTCCGCCCGACAGCTGGTGCGGATAATGCGAGGCTTTATCCGAAAGCCCGACAAGGTCCAGCAGTTGCTCTCCCTTTTCAATCGCCTGTTTTTTCGGGATTTTCTGTACGACAATGGGGCCTTCCGTGATATTTTCGAGCGCCGTTTTATGAGAAAATAAATTGTAGAGTTGGAACACCATCGCCGTTTTCTGCCGCAGGCGCAACGTGTTTTTCTTGTGCGGGCGCGTGGCGTCCACGGTGAGTCCGTCGATCGTGATCGTTCCCGAGTCCGGATATTCGAGCATGTTGATGCAGCGCAACAACGTTGTTTTACCGGACCCGCTGGGTCCGAGGATGGTTACGACTTCGCCGTTTTCGACCCCCAGGTCGATGCCCTTCAGGACATGATTGTGCCCAAATGATTTTTGAATATTTTTTAATATTACATTCAATTTTATACCCTCTTTTTGAGCCCGGACGGCGCGATTGTCCGGAGCCTACGCCGCGCTGGAGGCGGGTACTCCGGGAGCGCCGCAGCGGCGCGCCATTTTTCTTTCCAGGTAACCCATGATCTGTTCGATCACTATCGCGCAGCCCCAGTATAAAATCGCGGCAGCCACAAAAGATTCGAAAAATTTCCAGTTGTCTCCGGCAAGCATATTTGCCGTATTGGTTATTTCGCTGACGCCGATGAACGACGCCAGCGCCGAACCATGAAGAAGGCTCACGATGGAGTTGCACAAATTCGGCAGGCAGACGACCAGCGCCTGCGGAAGAACGATGCGTCGCAGGACCTGCATGGTCGTCATTCCGACCGAGTAACCGGCCTCGATTTCGCCTTTTTGAACCGCAAGGATTCCGGAGCGCACCGTTTCCGACATATACGCTCCTGAATTGACGGACAGGGCGATAAAGATAAAGGCGATCGTGGGAATATCCTTCGATCTCGCGCTCCATCCGGCGTATTTCGCCAGCGCGTCGAACATCAGCGGTATCCCCAGGTACACCGTATACACGTGCAGCAGCATCGGAGTGCCGCGAATGACGGAAACATAAAAGTCCGCCGGACGGCAGAGGATTTTTACCCGATAGATTCTGATCAGGGCGACGGCGACGCCGATTAAAAAGCCGAATATAAGCGAGACAAAAGTGATTTCGAGCGATATCGGAATTTTGAGCATCAGCTTGAACAGAGCTTCCACCATAAACGGAAAGTCGAATGCCACCCTGACGCCTCCTTTCCAAAAAACAGAATACAGGCTCTATTGACCTGCACTACGGCTGAAAACGGCTCACTGTCGGGGAACTACGCCAGCCTGTACCGGGAAAGCCGCTTTTCAGCCAGGGAAAACAGGCGCATAAGCGCCAGATAGACGGCGTAGTATATGATGCCGAGGGCAAGATAGGCCTCGAAGGCGTGATTCGATACCAGTCCCATCCCCCTGCCCCGGGATACCATCTCCATCACGCCGATTGCAAAGGCCAGCGAGGTGTTCTTCAGCGCCGAAAAAACCAGATTGAAAAAATTGGGGGCGGCCACGACAATCGCCTGCGGCAAAACAACGCGCCTGAGCACCTGAAACGAATCCATCCCAATCGAATAAGCCGCCTCGATCTGCTGCCGGCTTACGGCATTCACGCTGCCTCTGATAATTTCTGAAATGGTCGCTCCCCAGTTCATTCCATACGCGATAACCACAAAAAACAGCGGATTGGTCCTTCTCATATCAATGCCGGTCGTCAAAAGGATTTGCGGCAGGCCGAAGTAAATAATGAACAGCTGCACCAGCACCGGCGTCCCCCGAACAAAAGACAGGTACAGGTAAGACAGATGCCGCAAAACGGGGGTATGGTACAGGCGAGGCAGGGCTATGACCACCCCCACGAATATCCCGATCAGCAATCCTCCGCAAAGGATGACGAAAAAGTTTAAAGGCAGATATGGCAGCAGTTTAAGCACATACTGAAAAATCAGCTCCACCGAGAAACTTTGTCCCATAATCTTATTCGGTTGGGGGAAGCCTGTGGGAGTCGATTTTCAGCGTGCGATCCTCATCGAACCAGGTAATGGAAATTTTACTCAGCGTTCCGTCGGCCCGTATTTCCCTGATTGCGGCGCTCGCCCTGTCCCGAAAAGCTCTTCCGGCGTCGTTTTTCTGAAAGACATAGTACGCGTCCGAATCCGACGCCACACCGTCAGTAAACCTTATCTCCTCTCCAACCGTTTTGATTCTGGCATCGCTGGTTTCGTTATACACTTTCACGTAATATTCGCCCAAAACGGTGGCGTCGACTCTGCCGGATTTGATATCCAGTACACTGGTAGCGCCCCCCGACGTGCTGTAGACGATTTCGATTTCGTTTCCATTTTGCGCGTTCCAGGTTTCGACGATCACCGTCTGCTGGGCGCCGGGCGCAAGCTCGATTTTTTTGCCCTTCAAATCTTCGAGGGAATTGATGCTATTGTTACCCTGCGCGACAATGAGGCGATACGGGTAATAGTTGTGCGGTTCCGTGGCGAACAGGTATTTCTTCTCCCGCGCCTCGCTGCGCCGCATGTTGCCCATGACCACGTCCACCTTGTTGGCGTCCAGCGCGGCATAGAAGCTGGAAGAGTCCATCGTTATAAATTCAATGTCGTAGTCGTCGAGGCGTCTGTCGACTTCTTTGAGCACTTCTACTTCAAACCCCGTGAGGTTGTTATTGTTGTCAACGAAGCTGATTCTCGGCGTGACGCCATTTGTGGCGGCGATGACCTTCTTCACTTCGGCGCCGGACGCGCTGGCGCTCAGAGCCATAAGCAGCAGGGTGTTGATGATGATGACTTTTGAAATTTTCCTCATTTTATTTTTCTCCAATCTTTGATTGACGCCAATTCGCATTCAATAAGCGTTTCGATGCCTGAACCCTGATGTGGAGCTGTTTCAGGCTGTTCCGACTTCAGAATAAGGAAACCGCTCCGCTCACTCCAGGAGCGGAGCGCTGTTGAAACAGCACATCGTCATGGGAGACGTTGGGCACACGATCAGAACATTCAAAAACATCCATGATTCCTCCTGATGTATAAAATATGATGTATGAAATACGGCGCTTTCAAACTTCCTTTTTTATGTATGAAAAAGGATCCTTTTCGTACCACGAATCTTTATAGGGCAGCGGGCAGTGCTGCGCTATTTTTCTGTTGAACTGAGCGTTCGAAAGCACTCTGCGGATACGCCTGGCCACCTCGAATACCCCGGAATACCCCATGTAGTTGTAGCTGGGGCCAAACAGCGGGAGCAGGGGAATTCCCTGCTTCGCTGAAATGTTGCCGCCGCCGCTGTGTCCTATGTAAAGGTCCGGTTTCAGGCGCCTGACCAAATTGATCTGTTCGAACGGATGCTGCGTCGCGATGTTGAATATCACGTTGTCCACGTCCTGCAGGCTGTCAAAGAGCGGCTCGGCAAATTGATCGTAATGATGCCCTTTAAAGCCGACCACTTTCATCCCCAGGTCCTGTAAAATCTCGGCCATAGCGATGACGCGGATTTCTCCTCCGCCCAGAAAAACCGTCCTGTCCCTGAGATGAGGCCTGAATTGTTCCAGCGCCAGGTCGAGTTCCCGGCTTTCGAAATCGATGAGCCGTCCCGCCTCCTTCTGCAGATCGAAATGCTCCGCTATTTTAAGGAGCCACCTGGCCGTGTTTTTACGGCCGACAGGCATGGTGTCGATCAAAAAGGGTATACCGTAAAGAGTTTGCAGGTGCTCGATGAAATAATCGTCGTGCGTGCCGCAGATACTGACATTGAGGGCGGATTCCAGCGCATGGCAAAAATCTTCCCCCGTGGAATAGCACGGCAGCCACCGCACGTTCAGCCCCAGCGCATTCAGAAGCCGTTTCAGTTCGGTCTCGTCCTGCCACGACATGGAACCCACGTTCAGGAGGTTTACGGTACGGCTCTCCCGGTATTTTCGCTGCAGGTCCCGCAGGTCGTCCGAAACCACCTGACGGTCTTCGCTGTACTCCGGCTTTTTAACGAGATGGCGTAATATCCCATGATAAACATCGTCGTAGGCCGTGGCCATCGCTTTGGTTTTAAATCCGGCGCAATGGACGGGAATCAGAGTTGCGGCAGTTTCTTTCTGTAACTCGGATATCACGGCCTCAATATCGTCGCCGATAAGAGAAGGCACGCAACTCGCCAGGACGCAGACAATTTCCGGTCGAAACTCCCTGTCGGCGTAACGAATCGCTTCCCTGAGTTTATCTTCGCCTCCGTGGATGACGTCGACCTCGTCCAGGTTGGTGTTGAGCCAGATCAGTCCCTCGGCGTTCGGGTCGCGCAGGCGCTTATAGGCCTGACTGGTTCCCACGTTCCCTATGGAACAGGAACCGCAGCCGACGGGCCCGTGCATAACGACCACGGCGTTCCGCAGTGTGTTGATAATACCGAGGCTCAGCGTGAACTGGCACCCCTGCGTCTGTGAAAAGGTACGGCCGGCGCGATGAATGCAGCCCTCCCGCTGAGCGCACCTGAGCTCGCACGCGGTCCCTCCAAAAGCGATTCCGGTTCCCAGTCGTTCCTCCCGCACCGGCGGAGTCTTCAAATTAATGTAGTTCATCATCGCTATCGCCCCGCTATAAGGATTCCCAGCAGATCGGCGGTAAGACTGAGTCCGCCGTTGTAACCCGCGTAAGTCTGGTTGAGTACAATTCGGTTTGTCACCGGAAAGGAGACCGTCAGCAGAGGGGCCCCCAGTTTGACGGCCAGGTCGCGCTCAAACACGCTGCCGATCAAAACAACCGGAGAAAAACTGTCGTAATAACGTTCGTTTCTGTCGGGCTCCCATGCTTCGCGTAAATAACGCTGGATGGCTGAGGTATCCGTGTCGAATTTAACCAGGGGGCGAACGTCGCTCTCCCAGCCCGTGAATCGCTTTTCGACCCTCCGGGCCTGCTCGCTGTCCAGGTCGTCCGTAACGACAGCTAAATGCGGCAGCCAACCGAGTTCGTCGGCGATAAATCGTGAAACGGCCGGAACATAGTTGAGATCGCCGGCCACGACCGCATATCGCTGCAAATCCACATCGTTGTAGATATCCGCCACCCGCTCGACGTAATCGTAATAGCGCGCTTCCTCGTCCCGTATAATTCGCTCGACCGCGTCCGTCCGGTGCAGTTCTTCGCCCACGCCGCGAAGAAATTCCGCCGTCTGAGCCGCTCCGATGGGCAGAGGAAGAGAGATATACCGGGCGCCGTGAATTTTTTCGAACGCCTGCGCGGCTTTGATCCCGTAAACATCGGACAGAACGATATTCAAAGACGCTTCTGAGGCGTTCTGCAGGTTCTCCAGGGTGTCTCCCTCTCCGAAGAAAGTATTGACGCGCAGTCCCACACGCTCCAGCAATCGCCTGATTTCAGTGAGATTGCCTTTATAAAAGGCATCCTGCCCCGGCACGAGGCCAAGCAGGTTCACGGTATCATCGCGTTTTGCGATACCCCGTCTCACATAAGTTTCGAACAGTCCCGCGAGGATCATATCGTAGCCATCATGGGAATTGCCCCTGAAGCTGGGTGTCGATATTGCGATGACCGGAGGCTCGACATCCGCAAACTCGGCAACGACGGAGGAAACGTCATCACCGATCATTTCCACCATGCAACCGGTGACCACGACATACAGATCACCGGCGATGAGCTCCAGCGTGGAGCGGATTTGTTCTCTCAGGCGAGGCTCTCCGCCGAACACGATGTCCTGCTCCACCACATTGGTGCTGCTCCACGCGGTTCCGCCGCAATATCCTCCTCCCAGATACCCCGCCCCGGCATTGGCGGCGTTATACAGGTTGTAACCGCAGCCCGCACTCGCGTGAATGACGGGGATCGCCCTCGGCAGAGCCCGCAGGGTAAACAGCGCTCCGCCGAGCGCGCAGGTGAAACGAGGCCTGTCTATAAATTTATTCATTTGGAATTCATCTCACGATCTCATCAGGCAATTACGAGCGTCAAAACAAAAAAAAGGAAGCTCCCCACAGAGCTTCCGAGATTCCCTGCATACTGTGATCTGCGTTACCCGCAAAATTAAAATTCGGGCACACAATGCCACATAATGCCGGCATCCCGGAACCGCATCATCATTCCCGAGCGTGTACCCGTACAGACAAATCCCCACAACCTCATTCACGCCGCCTCCTTTTAACTAATAATAATATATATGTATGATATGTTATGAATCAATATAGCATCATTTTATGCAATGTCAACAGGTCGTCGGCAGAGGCCCTTCCAAATCGCAAAACAGAAGCCCGATCACAGAAATACATTTCGGAGGAACCGAAAGACTCTGAAAACCGTTTGATATTTCGCCACAACAGGGATCCTTCCTGTTGTATCAGGAGCTTCGCTGAATCCTGTTGACTTTCCAGAGAGCGCGTTATACTATCTATAAAACTTATTAAATTTATCTGTTATATATATTTTAGAATCTCCGCTTCATTTGCGGTGACGACTTCGCGTCGTTCGTTAAGGAGAGTTTGTTATGACGATCAGGCTGGACAGGGACAGGTTGACAAAATTCTGCCGGGAGGTTTTTCAGGCGGCCGGGCTGGCGGCGGAGCACGCCGCCATCGTGTCCGACAACCTCATGGAGGCGGAGCTTCGAGGCGTGCGCAGTCATGGGCTCATTCAGGTGAAAAATTATGCGGAGAGCTTAAAAAACGGGACGTTCAACAAAAAGCCCCGGATAAAGGTTCTCAGGGAGACCCAGGCGACGCTTCTTGTGGATGGAGACATGGCGCCCGGCTCCATATCGGGGAAGTACGCCATGAAAAAGTGCATCGAGAAAGCCGGGGAGACGGGCATCGCCAGCGCGGCGGTCAGAAACGGAGTCCACTTCGGGATGGCCGCCTGGTACGCCATGACCGCCCTGCCCCATGATATGCTGGGTTTCGCTTTCTGTAACGCCCAGCCTCGAACGGCCGTGTACGGGAGCATAGACAAAAATATCGGCACAAACCCCATCTGCGCCGCCATACCGGCCGACAGGGAATATCCGGTGGTGTTCGACGCGGCCACGAGTCAAACCGCCTACAACAAGATACTTTACGCCTTCAAAGAAGGACGAAGGATAGAAAAAGGTCTGGCGCTGGACGCGGCGGGCAATGACACGGACGATCCAAAAACAGCCCTCGACGGCCCTTTTCTGCCTTTTGGCGGATATAAAGGCTCGGGGCTCGCCATCGTCGTGGATATCCTGTGTTCCCTGCTGACCGGAACCGCCGTCCGCATCGACCCCGAAACGCAGGAACCCCGGGAGGCCATCGGTAAAGTCGGTTTTTACTTCTCCGCCGTGAAAATCGCCGCCTTTCAGGAACCGCTCCTGTTCAAAAAAACGGTTGACCTGATGATCAAACGCCTGAAGTCCTCACGAAAAAGAGAAGAGCAGGGCAAAATTTACATGCCGGGAGAGCTGGAATTCATCAGCCACGCGGAGCAATCAGCCCACGGCATAAACCTGGGCGAGTCCGTGTTCGATGACCTGACGGCCCTGAGTCGGGATTGGAATCTTCCTTTTGGCGTGGAGGACTGCCGGCTCTCTTCCTCGTGAGACGGGGAAACGCGAAGGGGACTTAGCGCGAAGTTTGAGCTCTTACAAACTCCGCGATTCTGCCGGCGACCCCCTCGTAATCGGTCAGGGAAAATACGGGCACGCCCTCCGCGTGAAGATCTTCATCCGTACAGAGAGCCAGCAGCGACCTCGGATCACTCGCAAAAGAGCCACGGGACACCTCGCTCCGCACAATCTCGATTTTGGGATAGCCGGAAGATTTGCCCCCCTCCAGCAAAATCAGATCCACATCCGAAAATTGCCGCGCTATACGGTCCACCGTAATACCTTCGGCTTCCCTGACGATCATGTATCGACTCGCCGAATAAACGGCCGTGCCCGCCGCCCCCGCGGTTCGCAGTCGAAAACTGTCGGTGCCGGGCACATCCGGGACGAAATCATGGCCGTCGTGCTTGATGACCGCAACGCGCAGCCCCTGTCTGTCGAGTATTGGGATAATCTCCGCCAGAAGCGTCGTCTTGCCCGAGTTTTTCACTCCGCTGACGGCAACGACGGGCGGGTGACGCGTCGGGTTGCTGAAAAGCGCGGCGTACTCCCCGGGCGTGTTGACGTTGGCGAGCATTTCGTCGGGGCAGGGCGTTCCCTCCAGATTGACCGGCAGGAAGCGAGCCCGACGCAGCGCGTTCCTCATGCGGTAATTGCCCGACGCCATCAGGCCGTCCAGAATATCCGCCGCTCGCTTCGAGTAAACCCCGCACAGGGGATGAATCTCCCCGTCCCGGGTGACCGCCGAAACAATGTCGTATTTGTCGGATATTTTCGATATGAGATAATCCGCCAGCTCTCTTTCAAACAGGGGCATGTCGCAGCTCACCACCAGCAGCCACTCCGAGCGGCAGGCCAGAAGCGCCGAATGGATGCCCCCCATTGGCCCCCGGCCCGGGCATCGGTCCACAATTACGGGGCATCCCTGCACCCCATCCTGTTCCGGCGCGCTGACGGATACCAGTACCTCATCCAAATGCCGCAGGCGGTCGGTCATATGCTCCAGGAAGGTTTTGCCGTCCCGCCACAGGAGCTTTGCCTTGCTCATTCCCATGCGTTCGCTTTTTCCGCCGGCCAGGATCACGGCGCCGACTCCCCGATTTCCAGTGGTCGTCATCTCGTTCTCCTCCGCGTTTACCCCTGCAACGGGATAACCTCCACTTCCGTACCCTCCGACAGAGAGGGCGACCCGGGGGGAATATCGATCAGGCAATTGCACCGTGTCAGCGAGAGAAGGGAGCCGGAGGCATGCCCTTCCTTCTCCACAAAGACCTCCCCTCCCCTCAGTCGGCCTCGAATAAATCGGCGGTTGGGGCTGGGTTTGGAGAAATCCCCCCTCAGCACGGCTCGAAGCCGATCGAGCCGAACCTCTTTCAGGCCGGCCAGTTTCCTGAGTACCGGTCCGGCCAGCAGTTCAAGGGACATGAAGGCCGCGAAGGGATTTCCGGACAGGCAGAGAATCAGCCTGCTGTCCTTCAGCAGGGCCAGAGTGACGCCGCCCGGCCTGTACCCCAGCCCGTGGAACAGAGTTTTTCCGCCCAGCAGCTCCCCCACCCGCGGCATGTAATCGTGTTCTCCCACGGAAACGCCGCCGGAGGTGATCACAAGGTCCCGGCCCTCCAGGAGTCTTTCCAGCGCCGCGGAGATTTGGGCCGGTTCGTCCGGCACTCTTTCCTCCACATGAGCTTCTCCGCCCAGCTCCCGGACTCGGGCGGCCAGGGTCGGGCTGTTGCTGTCGTAGATCCTGCCCGGTAAGAGGGTCCCGCCCTTCCCGGCCGGGACCAGCTCGCTGCCGACGGAAAGCAGACCCACCTTCGGACGGGGAGAAACTCGAACTTCCCCGATTCCCTGCCCGGCAAGCAGTCCGATGTGAGCGCCCGTCAGTCTTGTTCCTCTTTCGGCCAGCCGTTGTCCGGCGTGGAAGTCCTCCCCCCGGAAGACGCAGTTCTGATGTTTTTTCAGGGATACGTAAACCTCGACCCGTTCTTTGCCGCAGTCGGTATCCTCCTGCGCCGCGACGCAGGTCGCCTCGGGAGGAATGGGGGCGCCCGTGGCCACCCGGACCGACTCGCCAGGCCCCAGCGGCTTTCCCGGGGCGTCCCCGGCGTGGATCTGCCGGGTCACGGTCAGGACCGCGGGATGTTCCCGGCCGGCGGTCCCGAGGTCCTCATGCCGCGCGGCGTACCCGTCCAGCGGAGAGCGATCGAAAGGCGGCTGATCGATCCGGGCAAAATAATCCTGACAGACGACCCGCCCTGAGGCGTCCAAAAGGGGGACGGCGTCGAAAACCTCCGGGGCGGGCGTCTGTTCCAGCAGCAGGGTCACCGCTTCTTCCAACGCGAGTATCGCCTGCTTCATGAGGCGCATCTCCGGATATCGAACCCATCGGTCAGCAATTTCGTGGGTTTTTGCCTCTCATTTTTTTGTCTCTTCCAGAGCGCGGCGGGCATTGTCGCGTCGTACCCCAATTTCTTCCGCCGGAGAGAGCCGATAAGCCTGTTCATATTTTTGCAGCGCCCCCGCGTAGTCCTTCTCTCTGGCCAACCTGTCGCCTGCTCTGACCAAAGCTGCCGCCTCGGACTGTTGCTGCTTTTCACGTTGGACCTGAGCTGCCTGCTCTGTCCTGATTACCGCCTCTCGCCTGATCTGCGCCTCCCGGCGGGCTCTTGTCTCGGCCTCCTGTTTCGCCAATGCCTCGTTCTGAGCCCTGAAGTCAGCTTCGCGTTTCGCCAGTGCCTCGCTTTGAGCTCTGACGCCGGACTCTCGCTTCGCCAGCGCCTCGCCCTGAGCCCTTATATCGGCATCACGCTTCGTCAATGCCTCGCTTTGAGATTTAAAGCCAGCCTCCCGCTTCGCCAATGCTTCGCTTTGGGCTTTGAAATCAGCTCTTTGTTTTGCCAGCGTCTCGCTCTGGAGCTTGATGTCAGCTCTTTGTTTAGTTAATATCTCATTTTGGGTCCTGAATACAGCTCCCTCTTTTGCCAGTATCTCGCTCTGAGCCCTGAAGTCAGCCTCACGTTTTGCCAGTGTCTCGCTCTGAGCCCTGAAGTCGGCCTCTCGCTTCGCCAGCGCCTCGCTCTGAGCCCTGAAATCGGCCTCACGTTTTGCCAGCGTCTCGCTCTGGGCCCTGAAGTCGGCCTCTCGCTTCGCCAGCGCCTCCTGTCGGGAGTTCAGTTCGCTCTCGGCGGCGACGGGGTTGGCGCCCCCCCCGGGCGTTGCGGCCTCGGGAGAGGCGGCGGAGGCCGTCAGCTCCGGAAGCAGGGAAAACGCCAGAAACAGTCCCATCAACGCCAATTGCCCCGCACGCTTTTTTAATATTTTCCGCATCATGTTATCAGGCCTCCATATGAACAACATGTCCAAATATATTGACTATTTTTGCCCAATACAGCCAAAATGTAAATAACGAATGGGTTCATATGGAGACGAGTCCCTTCCGGGCAGACGCAAAAGCTGGGATTGACATTCTGAATGCGGTGACCGATTATATGGCGAGCTTAAGTTAAACTACTATACCGTCAGGTTTACAGAGGGATTTTCAACGGTGGTTAAATGAAAAAGGTCTTTTCACTTCCCGACGGGCACACGGGCGATATTTCCCCCGCTTTGCGGAACTGGCGGGGCGCCCGGGTACTGGGGATCAACCCGTCCGTTTACGACTTCGCCTGGTTCGACCTCTGGTCGAAGCCCGTGGGGCTTCTGGCGCTGCTCCGGTTTCTGAGAAGCGGGGGAAACGAGGTTTACCTCGTCGACTGCCTTTACGAGGCGCGTACTGAACCCCTGACCTTCGGGCGCTGGCGGGTGGAGCGCGAGAGGGTCGAGAAGCCCGGGCCTTACCGAAACATTCCCCGCCGCTATTACCGTTTCGGCCTGAGCGGCGCGGCGCTTCGGGAGCGTCTCGGGGCGCGTCCGGGGCCGGATGTGATTTTCGTGACCTCGGCCATGACCTACTGGTACAGGGGCGTATTCGAGGCCATCGAGACGGCGCGAGCCGTTTTCCCCGACGTTCCCGTCGTGCTGGGCGGCACATACGCGCGCCTCTGTCCGGAGCACGCGGCCCGAAGCGGCGCGGACTTCGTTCAGACCCGGCCGCTTTCGTGTTTACCCCTGGGGTCTCCCGCTATGGACCTCTACGACGCGCCTTCCTGCGGCGTTCTCCTCACCTCACGGGGATGCCCCATGCGCTGCGATTACTGCGCGGCGCGGAGGCTGTGGCCGGAGTTCGAGCAACGCCCCCTGCGGGACGTTTTCGCCGATCTTTCCGCCCAGATGTCCCTGCCGACCGTGACGGATATGGCCTTTTACGACGACGCCCTGCTGATCAACAGGGAGCGCCATTTCTATCCCCTGTGCCGGCATATTCGCGAACGCTATCCCGGGTTGCGCCTGCACACGCCGAACGGCCTGCACGTGGCGCAGCTCGATGACGAATGCTGCCGGACGCTTTTTCGCACGGGTTTCCGCACGATACGCCTGAGCCTGGAGGGAACGGACGACTTCACCGGCAGGGCCAGCTCCGGCAAGGCGACGGTATCGGACTACGCCCGTGCCGTCGCGTCGCTGCTTCGCGCCGGATATGGACACGACGCGATCGAGACCTACATCCTCGCCGGCCTGCCCGGACAGGACGCGGCGAACGTCCGCGCGTCCATCGATACGGTCCGAAGCCTGGGAGGACGGCCGAAGCTGGCGGAGTTCTCTCCCATTCCCGGCACGCCCCTTTACGAGGACGCCCTGCGCCTGACCCCCGGGATATCGGATGAACCCCTGCTGCACAACAACACGATCTACGCGCAGTACGCGTCGAAAACCCTGTCGCCCGATGGCCTGCAAAGTTTGAAGGACCTGGCGGCGGGGCGCGAATGAAACGGTGAACTGTGCGAAAGGGATGGAGTATCCCCCTCCTTTCATGGCCTCCTTTATCTGCTCCGCGATATCCCCATCCCTGCGGCTTACAATATCGGGGCCGTGAAAAACGGACCCGTCAGTTATCCACGAACTCAGCGCCGCGTTTTTCCATGACCGCCAGGCGAGACAGCCTCAGGACGACGCTTTCCAGACTGTCGGCGGAGACCAGCTCGACCGTTCCCACCGCCTCGACCCAGTCGTTTGGGGCCGGAGGGGGAGTTCCGTCGAAAAGGACCTCGAACCCGGCCACTCCGTCGTTGCCGCAGCAGCCGGGGCCGCGTCGAATCACGTAACGAAAGGTCCCGCCGCTTTCCTCGTCGGCTTCTTCCTCGTAGATTCCCTCCAGCCTCACCGTCCGCCCCAGGTATTCGTCCGGGTTGAGATAGATGTCGTTGCACTGCTGAATGAACATCTTCTCCCGGATCTCGAAAATTTTCGGATCCTCCGCGAACGTCGGAATCGTCCGCCACAAAACGGCCCAAATCAGGGCGAGGACCACAACGGAGACGGGCAGGGCAAATTTTTTCATCGCAAATCTCTCCTTCATCACGAAGCTTTTCTCCGGCTTTTAGTCCAGACTTTTCGGCCGCCAGAAAGAGGCAGAACGCGGCCAGGTTCACGATCACGATACTCGCGCCGGCCGGCGTGGACAGCGCGAACGAGAGGACGATGCCGACGAAGAAACACACGACGGAGAGCGCCGCCGAACAGACGACGACCCGCCTGAAACTCGAAAACACGCGCATGGACGTGAGCGCGGGGAAGATGATGAGGCTCGATATCAGCATCGCGCCCATCATACGCATCCCGACCACGACGAGCATCGCGGTCAGAAGGGCGATCAGCATGTTGTAACGCGCGGCCTTCATGCCCGTCGCCCGCGCGAAGTTCTCGTCGAACGTCACGGCGAAGATGCGGTTGTAAAAGAGGACGTAGAGAATCAGCACGAAACCGGCGACGGCGACGCTCAGAACCACGTCGCTTTTGCTCATGGCCAGAATGGAGCCGAACATGTAGTTGCACACATCGGCGTTCATCCCGGTCGTCATGGAGACCACCATCACGCCGATCGCCAGCGCGGACCCGGATATCAGCGCAATCGCGGCGTCGCCCCTGATTTTGGAGTTCTCGCTGATGCGGAGCAGGAAAAACGCGGCCAGCAGCACGACAGGGATGGAGACCTCGAGGGGCGCCAGGTTGAGGGACATGGCGACCGCCAGGGTTCCGAACCCCACATGCGACAGCCCGTCCCCGATCATGGAGCAGCGCCTGAGCACCAGCGTCACGCCCAGAAGCGCCGCGCACAGCGCCACGAGAACGCCTACCGCGATGGCCCTCACGATAAAAGTGTAGGAAAACAGTTCCATCAGGAGATCAAACAGAATCCTCACCTCCGCTCATGTCCGAACCCCCCATGTCCGAACCCTTCAGTCGCCGA
>JAITPZ010000064.1 GCA_031289165.1 Synergistaceae bacterium | reverse complement strand
GATCCTCGATGTTCCGCCAGATCACGCCGAACTGATGAATGGCTATCCGGGTGAGAAGAGGGTTCAGCTCGGCGATGGACGGGGCCAGAGATCCCAGCGCCGTCCGAAATTCTCCGGCTGTTATCGCGGGGACGCTTTTTACCTTCACATGCGTCACGCCGTGTTTCAGGAGCTGCGAAACGATTTCCGGACGGGTCTCCCTCAGGGCCGCGAGGCTGACGCCGGCGGGGAGAATAACGGTTTGCGTCCTCGAGAGGACGTCCTCGGCGACGACGCCCTCAACGTCCAAAAGCTCCCCCAGCGCCACGTTCCAGATCTTTTTTTTCATGATTTCCTCCTTTCCGCGTCTTTCTGCTTAACGATTTTCCCGTTTTTCCCTCTGATGGAAGCACCATGAGACGGCGTACCGAAATCTACGTACAAAATGTTAACTTGTATTTTGAAATCACGCTAAAATAATCAGTGAACAACTTCTGACATTTGCAATAATAAAATATCTTCGTTATACTGCCGTTATAATTTCAGCCTGGTCGCAGAGAGCCTGACAGCAGAGGCAGAGGAGAGCGTAAGGAGACCAAAAGCGCGAAACCTTAAGACTAAAAGCAACCTGCTGTGTTGAAGATTTAAGTGTACTGTAGATCAAAAAATGTTTCGTGACAAGACCCGTCAGTACTATTTACGCACCGAACGCGCGGCGGAGCCGCGAGGCTGGCAGGCAAAGTCTGAAAGCAGGACCTGATGGAGACGGCAGTACGCACCAAAAAGGAGGAGGTGAGGCATTATGGCGGAAAAATGGAAGGATGCTCTGACGGATAAATTATGCGAGGCATTTCTGGTGCTGAAGACGTCGGAAGAAATGTACGCCTTTCTGGAGGACGTGGCTACCATCGGAGAGGTCAAGGCTTTGGCGCAGAGGCTGGAGGTTGCAAAACTTCTGAGCGAGAGCAGAACCTACCCTCAGATCGCGCAGCAGACGGGCGCCAGCACCGCCACGATAAGCCGCGTCAAGAAGTTTTTGGATTATGGAGCCAATGGTTACAAAATCGTTCTGGAGCGCATCAAAAAGTAGAATAAAACAGTTTTGAGCCCTGCGAACCGCGGAAGGAAAAGCCGAAGGAATCTCTCTTCGGCTTTTCGTGGTTGTCGTCAATCTTTCCAAACTTCGGCCTGACGCGAGGCGCGGAAATCGGGGAGGGGATGCGCAGTGTTCGTAAAATCGAAAAAAAAGCTCCTGAACACCGACGCTTCTTCCGCCGAGGCGCCGGGATCCCCGGATTTCGGATCTTTGGCGGGACCCTCTTCCCCGCGGTCGCCGGACGACCCGGAGCTCTACTTCAACCGTGAACTCAGCTGGATCGAGTTCAACCGCAGGGTGCTGGACGAGGCCATGGACCCCTCCGCCCCGCTTCTCGAGCAGGTGAAATTCCTGTCCATATTCCACAACAACCTGGACGAATTTTTCATGGTTCGGGTGGCCAACCTCTACACGCAGTACATGAGCGGGACGTACAGCACCCCTCCCGACGGGATGACGCCCGCAAAGGCTCTGGCCGCCATACGCCGACGGGTCGTTCCCATGCTGCGTGCGGCTCAGAACCACTGGAACAGGGCGCTGCGGCCCGCGTTGTTCGACAGGGGCGTGCGTATCGTCACCTCCGACGATCTTCAGGAAAAGCGCAGAAAATTTCTTCAAAATTACTATCAAACCGAGATTTACCCCATTCTGACGCCCCAGGCGATCGACCCCAGCCGCCCCTTCCCCGTCATCTCGAACGAGTCGCTGAACGTTCTGGTGGAGCTTTCCACCCATCTCGGCGAGACGCGCTTCGCGCGCCTCAAGATCCCGAACAACGTCGGCCGTTTTCTCTTCATTCCGCGCAACCGGGAGGCAAAGACCTGCGCCTCCCTGGGGTTCGCCTCCGGCGATAACGACATCGTGTTTCTGGAGGACGTCATCTGCCGCAACCTCGACTCCCTTTTTCCCGGCTATCGAATCCTGAACTCCGCCCTTTTCCGCATCACCCGCAACACGGATTTCGAAATCGAGACCGACGAGGCGGACGATCTGCTGGAGGTCGTCCGCGATCTGGTCGATCAGCGGCGCTTCGGCGAGGTCGTTCGGCTCGAGATCGCCAACGGCGCACCGAAGTCGCTCCTCGCTTTTCTGGTCAAACGCCTGAACCTCCTTCCCTTTCAAATCTATAAGGTCAGGGGCCCTTTGGGTTGCGCCGAGCTGAACGCACTCTGTCGCCTCGAACGCCCCGACCTGAAAGAAAAAAACTGGACGCCTCGCGCCTCCACGCCCTTCGGTGAGGGGAGGGGGGGCGTCTATTCCACCCTGCGGCGCAGCGACCTGATCCTCTGCCATCCCTACGACAGCTTCGCCTCCGTGCTGGATTTTCTGCGTCGTTCCGCGGAGGACCCGAGGGTCATCGCGATCAAACAGACGCTCTACCGCGTGGGCGGCGAGTCCCCCATCGTCGACGCCCTGATCGACGCCAGAAGAAACGGCAAGCAGGTCACGGCGGTGGTCGAGCTGAAGGCGCGCTTCGACGAGGAGCGCAACATCAGGTGGGCGGATGCCTTCGAGGACGAGGGGATCCACGTCGTCTACGGACTTGTGGGGATGAAGATTCACGCGAAGCTCTGCCTCGTTCTGAGGCGCGAGGAGGACGGAATTCGGCGCTACGTCCACATCGGGACGGGAAACTACAATCCGGCGACGGCGAAAATCTACTCCGACCTCGGGCTTTTCACGAGCGACGAGGAGATCTGCTCCGACGTCACGGACCTCTTCAACTCCATGACCGGCTTCGCCCGGCAGGAAGGGTACAGGCGCCTTCTGGTCTCGCCGGTCTCGACGCGAAACGGCATTATCGAGCGCATCGAGCGGGAAATACGGTTTCACGTCAAAGACGGCGGCGGCCGAATTTATTTCAAGCTGAACCATCTGGTGGACCCGGCGTGTATTCAGGCCCTGTATCGGGCCTCTCAGGCGGGGGTCGAGGTGAGGCTGCAGGTTCGCGGGATATGCTGCCTGCGGCCGGGCGTTCCGGGCGTGAGCGACAGCATCGCCGTGACGTCGCTCGTCGGACGATTTCTTGAGCACGCCCGCATTTACTATTTTGGAAACGGGGGCGCCGGGGAGTTGTTCATCGGCAGCTCCGACCTGATGCAGCGCAACCTCGATCGCCGTGTCGAGGTTCTCGTCCCGATACTGGACCCCGCCCTGCGGCAGAACGTTTTGGAGGGAATCCTTCTCGTCCACATGGCCGACACCGTCAAACTGAGGGCCCTGAAAAGCGACGGCGTCTATGAGCGGGTCGTTCCCCGCGAGGGAGAAGCCCCGCTGGATTCCCAGCAGGTCATGATGGACCGGGAGACCGGGTGGAACCCCATTCTGCCCGTGACGGTCGAAGATCCCTCCGAGGATCAGCCCCTCTCCGAAAGTTCCGGGAAAAAACATCGGCATGGGCATCGCCGGGAGTCCGGTAAGCGGGACGCCTCCCGGAAGAAATCGGAAAAATGAGCGGAGAATATCGCCTTTTTGGGGCAAAAGTCCTCGCGGGACTTTTGGACGGCCTGATGGGCCAGGACGAGGGCGTTCGGGTCGCCGCCGATATCGAGCACGTCCATCGTATGCGCGTCGCCACGCGCCGGCTGCGCGAAGCGTTGCCGCTTTTCCGGGAGTGCTTCGAGGCCCCTGCGGGGACGTTCAAAAAATGGACGCGCTCGGTGAGGCGCCTGACGCGCGCCCTTGGGGATGCCCGTGATGCCGATGTGCAGATCGGGGAGGTCATGGCGGAGCTCGCAAAGGCCACCCGCGGGGACGCCCCCGGCATGAGACGCCTGCTCCTGCGCCTGAGGCAGAAGCGAGCCAGGCTTCAGAAGGGCGTGATCGCCGCCTTGGACCGCTTCGCGGAGAGTGGAGCCGGAGCGGCGATGGAGGCGCATATCCGCCTCGTTCTGGGGCAGTCCCACATCGAAGGAGAAGGGGAGGTCGACGAGAGCGACGAAAACGAAGAAATTCGCCGCAGGATCGCGGAGGCGCTGAAGGAGCGCGTTGCCCGCGTCATGGGCTTCGGCGATCTTATACGCGACTCCCGCAACGCCGCCCGGCTTCACGAGATGCGCAAGGCCCTCAAACGCCTGCGCTACACTCTCGAAATCTTCGCGCCCCTCCGCGACGGAAAATTCGAGGGGGACATCAAAAAGGTGAAGTCGCTGCAGGATCTCCTCGGTGTGCTGCACGACTGCGACGTCCGCCTGGAGCAGCTGCCGCGCTTCATCGAGGAGGAGCGGGAACGGACCCTGCTTTACCAGGGGCACGTCCGCGGCTTCGGACGCATCCGGTCCGGCCTCGAACACCTCGCCGCCGCGAAGCGCGCCACACGCGACGCGACGTACGACGCCTTTCTCGCCGCGTGGGACCGCCTGTGTGAAGAGCGCTGGTGGGGCGAGGTCTTGCGGCATGCGGAACACCGCTGATTTCTCGGATGATCGCTGTCGTTCTCGGACGCTGTTTCTTACAACGAAAAGGGCGGGAATGAAATTATGGAGATTTCCAGACAAAACGGGATGATTTATATTATGCGTAATGACGTAAATGAAATTATACTATATAATTCATAGCGTCATACTTTGTTATTTCCCGAAATCGTACAGTTTGGAAACATTTATTTTGGTGCGTCGTTTTTATGTTTGCGGCCATAAGGGATGTTTGTGTGTATTCAAAGGGCAGAATATTCCATTTTCGATAAAGGTCAACAATTTTTGTGATTAAAATTATGGTCGACGGGTTGACGGTGTTTCCGTAATTGAACTGTGGATTGCGGGTATATGTTGTTTGTGCCTGGTGATTTTATTCCGGAGAACGGGGAAGATTTCGTTGGCTTCGGACGATGTGTTGTACCGTAAAGCCGGAGGAGGCTGATTGAGGGCGAAAAAACGAGGTGGGCGAACTGTCGTGTTTTGAAAAAGAAGGGGAGGTTTTGTAAAATTATGAAAAAGATATTGCTGTTTGCGTTGACGCTCTCGGTGTTTTTTTTAGCGATTTTCCCGCTCCAGGCTTCGGCTTCTCCCGTCGTCACCCGGTCTCCGTCGGGCCAGACTCCATCACCGGCAAAAAATCCGTTGAAGGAAGTTTTTACGATCAGCCCTTCCACCCTGACCACTTACGCGTGGGTCAACGAAGGCCAGGTCGCCCAGCCGGTGAAGGCGATCGCCATCGACATTCAGGGCTTGAACGGCGGACATGGGTACAGAACGACCCCGGAAAGCGGGGACATCGCGCTCGGCAAACGGAACGTGCTGGTCG
>JAITPZ010000008.1 GCA_031289165.1 Synergistaceae bacterium | reverse complement strand
CAGGAAAACACCAGTCCATTCAGGGAATCGACAGAACCCCGGCAGTGCCGGGCCACAGGTTTGTACAGCAACAGGCTCTGCCCCCGAAATTTAAATTTACCTTACAGATTACGGATGATTTACGCAATTGGGGATTTCTACAATATTCGAGAGAAGGGGATATGGGTTTTCCTGAAAACGCGAGCCCGGACAAAAGTCCGGGCTCGCGCGATTTCATTTCGTATGAGCAATTTTATGCCAGCAACGTCAGATAGGCCGTTACTCTGTCTTTGACGCGGGAACCATCGGCTCGGCCCGTCACTTCCGGCATCAACGCCTTCATCAGCTTTCCCATGTCCTTCGGAGAGGCGATACCCGCCTTTTCCGCGACCGTCCGAATCAATGCGTCCAACTCGTCATCGCCAAGCTGGGCGGGAAGGTACTCCTCCAGAACGGGAATCTCACTCAATTCTTCCTTCGCCCGCACGGAAGCTCCCGCGGCCTCGTACTGCTCGGCCGCCTCCCTGCGCTGCTTAACCAGCCGCCGCACCAGAACGAGAGCGTCGTCGTCCGTCACTTCAACGGAACGCCCCTTATCGGCCTGGGCCTTCTGAAATTCGGCCTTCAGCATACGTAAAACAGACACTTTCAGTTCGTCGCGCGCCTTCATGGCGACAATCAGATCAGCGGCGACTCTTGCGACCAATCCCATACAATTAACCCCTGGTCCGGCTGCTCTTGCGCTTCCTGGCAGCTTCGGCTCTCTTTAGTTTCTTGGCGTCGCTGGGCTTTTCGTAATGCTCCCGCTTTCTCGCCTCGCGGAGAGTTCCCACTTTCGAAACCTCTCGTTTGAATCGGCGCAGAGCATCCTCGAGGCTCTCTCCGTCCTTACGAATGACCGTCGTCATCTAAGATCCCCCCCTTCCGGGTTTTCGATCGGCCTAACCCGGCGGCCAACCGAAATTACGTCCCGACAGAAGATGCAGATGAAGATGCGGCACCGTCTGGCCGCCCTGCACTCCCGTATTGATGACCATGCGGAACCCTTCTTTTTCGAGTCCCAAACCACGCGCGATCTCCACCGCGCGCCCCATGATCAGGGTCCAGACACTCGGGTCGTTTACTTCAGCTGCGGATACGATATGCTGCACCGGAAGCACGAGCAGATGCGTGGGAGCCTGAGGGCTGGCGTCACGAAATACGACGACAGCGTCATCCCTGTACACGAAGTCCACCGGGATTTCACCTTTGGCTATTTTGCAGAAAACGCAATCGCTCATCATATATCCACCTCGCTTCAACTGCTCATTCTATAACATTCTTTGCTGAGGCACAATAGAGAGAAAAAGAGAATTTCGACAAAAAGATGCAAAGATGGAATATGCCGGATCTTACAGTATCCTCAGGATCAGGGGGAAATTCCTCCCCGCGTTTGCGCGAAATGGATTCGCCACTCCAGTTCCGGGCAAAGCCACAGGGTTCCGCCCGCCGCGATGTGCGCGCGTATTCTTTCCTCGTCGCCCGTCGCGGCGGGGACGACGAGGTGGGTGACGCCCAGAGAGGGGAAGGTCTCCGTCAGGCAGGGCAGGCCCGGCCCCTGGAGAAAACATCCTTTCTTTTCGCGCAGGGCCTCCGCGGTCGAGATCAGCCACCGGTCCCGTATGGCCTCGGGCGTCAGCCACACCCAGTCGGCATCCCTGACGCCGTCCGCGAAGTCCTTTTGAGGGAAGCAGTCCGGGGCGCGGCGAAGGTCGTCGAATATGGCCAGCTTCCAGCCCCAGTCCCGCATGAGGGGAACCAGCTCGTGTTCGTAGCCCAGAACGGCCACGCGGTCGCCCCGCGCGCAGGGCATGATCGAATCCATGCGAAAACCGGCGTCGGGGAAGGGAAGGAGCGCGGCGCAGGCCGCAGTGGCCGCGGCGAACTCCTGAGGGAAGGGGGAGACGAAAAGTTCCGCCAGTCTCCGGAGCGTCCCGTCGAGCAGCATGTTCGTATGCGGCGCGCGCGCGGTGTGGGGCTCCTTCAGGGAGCTGGGGACGAAGCCGATGCCCCAGCGCCCATCGAACGCGACGACGCTGCTCGCGTGCCATCCCAGCGTCACGCGCTCCACTTCCGAATCCGAAACGCGGCGGACCGCCTCCACGACGTTCTCGAAAAAACCCATTGTCGTTGCCCCCCTGAAACCCCTGACGCCTCTCCGAACGGCTCCGATGGTAGAATAAGGGCCGCGGGGCGTTTGTGCCCGCACATACGGAGGATACGTTGTCTGAAAAATTATTGTCTGAGGATACACTGCACGCGCAAAAAATGGAACTGGAAAAATTATGGGGGCCGAGCCTGCGGCGTTGCGCGGAGCTTGTGGCTTCCTGCGTCACCGTGCGGCTGACCGGCTCCCGCGACGCGGGGGAGATCCATGACGTTCACGTGATGGACTGCCTGTGGTCCGTGCCGCTGCTTCCCGCCTCGGGCAGCGTGATCGACGTGGGAAGCGGAGGGGGGTTTCCCGGTATGGTCTGGGCGATCTGCAGGCCCGACCTCTCCGTGACGCTGTTGGACAGCGTTCGAAAAAAATGTCGCGCGACGGAGGAAATCGCCGCCGCGCTGGGACTCCCCAACGTGACCGTGATCTGGGGGCGCTGCGAGGAGTACGCGCTTCGCGCGCGCGAGCGCTACGACTTCGCCTCGGCCCGTGCGCTGGGCTCCGTGGGCGTGCTGACCGAGTACCTGTCTCCTCTGGTCGCCGTGGGAGGCCGCCTGCTCGCCTTCAAGGGACCGAAGGGGGCCGGGGAACTGGAAGAAACAGGGGATCAATGGGGAACGCTGGGCCTTTCCCGGCCCGCAATCCTTCCCTACGGTCCGAAGGAGCGCAGTTATTCCTTTATAATGTGGGAAAAAATCGCACCTCTCCGGTCGGCCTATCCGCGCAGGCCGGGCATGGCGCTCACGAAAGGCTGGTGGATCTGATGCTGACGATCGTCGTCTCCAATCAAAAGGGCGGAGTGGGGAAAACAACCACGTGCGTCAACCTGGCGGCCGAGCTGGGCAAACGCGGCCGCTCCGTTCTCGCTGTGGACACGGATCCCCAGGCCAACTGTACGAGCGGGCTCGGCGTCAACGCCTCCACTCTCAGGGGAAGCCTTTATGACGTGCTTCTGGGGGAGCAGCCCATTGATGACGTCATCATCCCCACGGCGTGGAAGGGCGTGTCCCTCCTTCCCTCGTCACTGGACCTCGCGGGGGCCGAGATCGAGCTGGTGAGCGTCATCAGCAGGGAAACCCGATTGAAGCGCCGGCTCGAAGGACTCGCCGGCTTCGACGTGGCGATAGTGGACTGTCCGCCCTCTCTGGGCATACTGACCCTGAACGCGCTGACCGCGAGCGACAGGCTGCTCGTCCCCATTCAATGCGAGTACTACGCCCTCGAGGGGCTGGGGCAGCTGGTTCGAACCGTGGATCTGGTCCGCGAGACCCTGAACCCCGGGCTGTCCCTGTCGGGGCTCGTCCTGACGCTCTGCGACTCCCGCACGCGGCTGTCCTGCGAGGTCGCCGACGAGGTCCGCAGCCGCTTCGGCGAGGCGGTGTTCAAAACCGCCATCCCGCGCAACGTCAGGCTTTCGGAGGCCCCCAGCTACGGTTCCCCCATCGCGTACTACGACGCCAGCAGCACGGGCGCTCAGGCCTACGGCGCGCTGGCGGGCGAGGTGATCGAGCGATGGCTGTAAAAGCCCTGGGAAAGGGCCTTTCCGCGCTTCTTGGGGACAGTGAACGCCCCTCGTCGGAAAAACTTCTCCGCGTGCCGGTGGGAAATATCCATCCCGACCCCGCCCAGCCGCGCGGGGAGCTGGACAGGGAGGCGTTGGCCTCCCTGACGGAGTCCGTTCGCCGGCACGGGATACTTCAGCCGTTGCTGCTGAAGGCCGTGGGTGATTCCCGCGACTACCAGATCGTGGCGGGAGAGCGTCGCTGGCGCGCCGCCATGGCCGCCGGGCTGGAGGATGTTCCCGCGCGAATTCTCGACGTCACGGAGGAGAGTCGGCGGGAGATTTCCCTGATAGAAAACATCCAGCGCGAGGACCTTTCTCCCCTGGAGGTCGCCGCGGCCCTGCGGACGCTGATGACGACGTTTCGTCTGACCCAGGAGGAGACGGCGTCCCGTATCGGATGGAGCCGCGTCGCCGTCGCCAACCGTCTGCGTCTCCTGAACCTTCCCGAGGCGATAAGGGAGATGCTCGCGGGCGAACGTCTGAGCGAGGGGCACGCCCGAGCGTTGCTGACCCTGAAAAATCCCGAAGCCATGATGGAACTCGCCCGTCGGGCGGAAAACGGTGGCATGACCGTGAGACAGCTCGAGGCCGCCGTAAGGGCGCAGGGAAACGACGCAGACACGGCGAGGGAACCGAATCCTC
Source organism: Synergistaceae bacterium (assembly GCA_031289165.1). Taxonomy (GTDB): domain Bacteria; phylum Synergistota; class Synergistia; order Synergistales; family Aminobacteriaceae; genus JAISSA01. The sequence goes on along the minus strand of JAITPZ010000008.1, from coordinate 12,037 downwards.
GCGCCGTCAGACTCGCGCTCCCCGCCGGCCTGAACGCTCTGGCCCGGACTCACGGGGTGAAGATCCGCATCAGCCAGGCGGGGAACGCCTCGAGGATCGTCCTCGACAACCTGAGAGGCGTGGATAAAAAAAAGCTGGAGGACGTTCTGGAACGCCTCCTGAAAAAACTGTTCGCGGAGGAGAACCGGAAGGAAGGCAAATGAGGATAAGGGATTTTCAGCTCGAGCGTTATTTTGCGAAATACGAATTCAACGCCGCGCATCTGTTGAGCCCGTCCGACTGCGAGACGTGGTCGGTGGAGGAAATTTTGAAACTCGGGGGCGGGAGCGTCGAGGAAAACTTCGCGCGCCTGAAGGATCTTCGCCTGTGCTACACGGAGTCGCGGGGGAATCCCGAGCTGGTCGACGCTCTGGACGAAATTTACGGCGTCGGGCGTGAGGGGCTTCTCGTCGGATGTCCGGAGGAGCTGATCTTTCTTTTCCTGAACAGCTTTCTGGAGGCGGGGGACGGGGTTGTCTCGATCTCGCCCGCCTACCAGTCCCTTTACGAACTGCCCCGCGCCATCGGGTGCGAGGTCTCCTTCTGGTCTCTGAGGCCCTCGAACGGCCGGTGGATTTTGGACGTCGACAGGCTGGAGTTCCTTTTGCGCTCCCCGCGCGTCCGGCTGCTGATCGTGAATTTCCCGCACAACCCGACGGGCTATATGCCGACGCCGGATGAATTGCGGCGAATCGAGGATCTGGCACAGGAACGGGGGATCGTCGTATTCAGCGACGAAATGTACCGAGGCCTGGAACCGATGAGCCTGCCGACCCTCGCGGAGAGCGAAAATGCCGTGACGCTCTGCGGGCTCTCGAAAGGGCCGGGATTGCCGGGGCTGCGCCTGGGATGGCTGGCCTCGCGCCGCCATGACCTGATCGCCGCGGTGGGGGCGCTGAAGGATTACACGACCATCTGCAACTCCGCGCCGGGCGAATTTTTGGGCGTGACGGCGCTGCGCGGCCTGGAGACGCTTTTGGAACGCAACCGCGCGATCCTGCGCGCGAACGCGGCGCTGGCGGAGCGATTTTTTGCGCGTCGCTCCGATCTTGTGGAGTGGTTCCCGGCGGCGGGAGGGCCAACGGCGTTTCCCCGCCTTCTGATGGGCGACGTCGAGGAGATGTGTTCCCGCGCGGTCGGGGAGAAAAAGCTGATGATCCTGCCCGACAGCGTGTTCGACGTAAAGGATAACCGCTTCCGTGTCGGCATGGGGCGCAAAAATTTCCCGCAGGCGCTTTCAGTATTCGGAGAATTTCTGGCGGGCTGGACGGAAAACTGAAAAAGGGCGAACGTTTTATTTGAGGACCTTTGCCTCACCAGAGCGCCGTCGCCACCCTCCAAAATCGGGTTTGGAAAAATTGTGGACATTTTAATTTTTCTGCTTTATAATTGTAATAAGCCATCTTGTCAAAGTGAATTATTATTACAATAAGTAATGTCCAGAGCTTAAGCTCGATAATCGGGGTCAGGGGGGTCACGACTCCCCTGTGGAGTTTGGGGTGGAGCCTTGGGGTCCGATAAAATTTATTCTCAGGTTTCGGACATTGTTTCATAAGGGTATAAGGGTATCATCCAGCAGCCGAGTTGTTTTTCGGTGACCGGTTTTTGTTGTCGCGTGATGTTTTTTCGCGTTTCTCAGATGCAAAGATCATTGAAGTATCGCAAATTCGCCTTTCGCAGATTATCTCTGTCAGCTGATTTTATTTTACTGTAAGCCTGTTCGATGCGTAGTCCTCGATAGCTCGGCCGGAACGTCGAGCTTTTTTAAAAAAAAGGAGGGGGTACGGTTTGGATATTATTGTTCCAATTAAACAGGTCCCGGAAAGCAGCAACGTCAAAATGGATCCGGAAACGGGAACCGTCATCCGCGCTGGGGTCGAAACGGTCGTCAATCCGTTGGATCTCTATGCCCTCGAAGTGTCTCTGGTGCTTCGGGAGCGGTACGGCGGGAAGGTCACCGCTGTTTCCATGGGACCTCCTCAGGCAACGCGGGCGCTGAAGGAGGCGGTGGCGATGGGTTGCGACAACGCGGTTCTGTTGTCCGATCGAAAGTTTGGCGGAGCCGACACCTGCGCCACGTCCTACACCCTGGCGCAACTGATCAAAACCCTCGGGAAGTACGACGTGATCATCACGGGCGAGCGCGCGACCGACGGCGATACCGCCCAGGTGGGCCCCGGCATCGCTTCGTGGCTGGACATCCCCGCGGTGACCTACGTTTCGAAAATCGATGGGGTCGAAAACGGGCGCATCCTCATGGACCGCCTGGTCGAGGAGGGCTATCAGCAGCTTTCGACAGCTCTTCCCTGCCTGGTTACGGTGGTGAAGGAGGTCGCCACGCCTCGCCTGCCCACGCTGAAGGGGAAAATCCGCTCGATGGAGTTGGACATTCCCGTTTACACGGCCGAGAGCGTGACGGGGCTGAACCCCGAATATCTGGGGCTCAAAGGCTCTCCGACGAAGGTCGTCAAAATCGACACTCCAAAGGTCACCCGGAGCGGAAAGATGATGGCGGTTCAGGACGAGATTTCCCTCAGGTCCGCGGTGGACGAATTCATCGATCTTTTTGAAAAGAAGGGACTTCTGCCATGACGGAAAAAACACAAAACGCGGTGTGGACTCTGGCCGAGCAGTTTGACGGCAAACTGAAAGCGGTTTCCTTCGAGCTTCTTTCCCGCGGACGAAAAATGGCGGACAAGCTCGGAGTCCAGCTGGTTTCCGTTCTGATCGGAGACGGGGTTTCCGACCAGGACCTGGAATCGCTGATCAGGCACGGAGCGGACGCGGTCTACGCCGTGCAGGCCCCGGAGCTGAAGTATTTCATCTGCGAGACGTACGAAAAGGTTCTGGAGCGCCTGATTCGGGATTACAAGCCGTCCATCATGCTGGCCGCGGCGACCTCCACGGGCAGGACCCTGATGCCCTACACGGCGGTTCGAATTCCCACGGGACTCACCGCCGACTGCACCGAACTCGACATCGAGGAGGGCACGGGCAACCTCCTGCAAACCCGGCCCGCGATCGGCGGCAACATCATGGCCACCATCAAAACGCCCGATCACCGGCCACAGATGGCGACGGTACGCCCGAAGTCGTCCCGGCCCCTTCCCGAGGACGCCTCCCGCAGGGGGGAAATTTTGCGCATTCCCCTCGACAGGGCGCTGATCGATCAGCGGACGCAGCTGAGGGGCTATCGAAGGGAGGACTCGGACACCCTCGCTTTGGACGAAGCGGACATTGTGATCGCCGGAGGCCGGGGGCTCAAGAAGAACGAGAACTTCCACCTCATCCACGACCTGGCCAGACAGCTGGGTGGGGCGGTTGGCGCGAGCCGCGACGCGGTGGACCGCGGGTGGATATCCTATCCTCATCAGGTGGGCCTGAGCGGTAAGACCGTGTCTCCCAAGATTTACGTCGGTATAGGCATATCCGGGGCCATTCAGCACCTGGCGGGAATCAAGACCAGCGAAGTCATCGTGTCCATCAACCCCGACGCCGACGCGACCCTCCACAAGCTGGCGGATCTCGGCATCGTGGGGGACGCGTTCCAGGTCGTTCCCGAAATCCAGAAACGGCTCGAAGAAAAACGGGGGGGTAAAAAATGACTGACGCCTATAACCGGGTCACCGAAAAGATCGTCGAAGAGCTGAAAAAGATCGTCGGCCCGGGCAATGTCCTCACGGAGGAAGAGAAGCTCGAGGCCTATTCCCACGACGAGACCAGCGCCGAAGTGTACGGACATGCCCCCGAAGTGGCGGTTCTGCCCCTCGACGCGAAGCAGGTCGCGGCCGTGGTCAAACTTGCGAACCGGGAAAAGATTCCCATCACCCCGCGCGGCGCGGGCTCCGGGCTTTCGGGGGGCGCCCTTCCGGAGTACGGCGGCATCGTTTTGTCCATCGATATGATGACTAAAATTCTGGAGCTGGACAAGGCCAACATGGTGGTCGTAACCGAGGCGGGCGTCGTCACCAACGACCTCGCCACGATGGTGCAGGCGGAAGGGCTTTTCTTCGCGGGCTACCCCATGAGCCTCCAGACCTGCATGATCGGCGGCAACATCGCAGAGAACGCAGGCGGCGGCAAGGCGGTCAAGTACGGCGTGACGGGGCGGTACGTTCTGGGAGTGGAACTGGTCACTCCCCGGGGCGACATCGTTCAGCTGGGTGGGAAACTGGTCAAGGACGTGAGCAGCTACGACCTGAAATCCCTTGTCATCGGTTCGGAAGGAACCCTCGGGATCGTCACGAAGGCGTACATTAAACTGATCGGTTACCCGACTGCCAAGTCGGACCTTCTGGTGCTTTTCAAAACTCCCGAGGAGGCCATCGACCTGGTCCCCGTGATCCTCGCGAAGGGCATCGCCCCCACCAGCATCGAGTTTATGGACCAGCTTTCGGTCATCACGAGCTGCAAATACCTGAACGAAAGCCTCCCCTACGAGGACTGCGGGGCGATGCTGCTTATCGAGCTGGACGGAAGCAGCGTATCGCAGATCGAGACGGACCTCGTCCAGGTGGGCAAACTCTGCGAGGAGCACGGAGCCATGGAGGTGTACGTCGCGGAGGACAAGAACAACATCGAACGCATCTGGAACGTGCGCCGGAACATCGCGGAGGCCTTCAAGGTCTACAGCCCCACCCAGAGCCTCGAGGACATCGTGGTTCCCATCTCGCGGATTCCCGAGATGATCCCCCAGCTGGAGAGGCTGGGAAAGAAGTACGACGTGCAGATCCCCTGCTACGGGCACGCCGGAGACGGCAACCTCCACGCGACGCTCGTCAAAAACCCCGAATCGTCGATGGCGGACTGGGAAAAGAACGAGGCCCTCTGTCTGGAGGAGCTCTACAAGGTCACCAGCGACGTGGGCGGCAAGATCAGCGGGGAGCACGGCATCGGCATCAAGCGCCGGAAATACCTGAAGGACATCATCGACCCGGTGGAACTGGATCTCATGCGGGCGACCAAGAGGGCCTGGGACCCCAACAACATCATGAACCCCGGCAAAATTTTCGTGTAATCCGGGTGGCCTCGGCCCGTCCCGAACAGAAAAAAGTCAGTCAGAGGAGTTGATGTATCATGCCGACGATTTCCTTTCCCTACGGCAGGGAAACCCTGACCTGCACGATCCCCGAGAGTCGCTTCAGGGGTGAACTGGTCTCTCAGATGCACCACTACAGGGCCACAGCCTCTCAGGAGGTTCTGGTCGAGGAGGCACTGGCGAACCCCACGGGGACCCCGAAACTCAGCGTCATGGCGGAGGGCAAAAAAAACGTGGTCCTCATCGCCAGCGACCACACCCGACCGGTTCCGAGCAGGGTCATCATTCCCCCCATGCTCGCGGAGATACGGAAGGGAAGCCCCGGGGCCAAAATCACCATCCTCGTCTCCACGGGCTGTCATCGGGAGACCACCCGGGAGGAGCTGCTCAACAAATTTGGAAGCGACATCCTGAAGAACGAGAAGATCGTCATTCACAACTGCGACACGTCGGAGACGGTCCACGTCGGGAAGCTGCCGTCCGGGGGGGACCTGATCGTCAGTAAAATCGCGTTGGACGCGGACCTTCTGGTGTCGGAGGGCTTCATCGAACCGCACTTCTTCGCCGGGTTCTCGGGGGGCCGAAAGAGCGTCCTCCCCGGCATCGTCAACCGGGAGACGGTGCTTTACAACCACAACGCGGACTTCATCGACAGCCCCCGTTCCCGGACCGGCGTCGTGGAGGGCAACCCCATCCACAACGACATGCTCTACGCCGCCCGCATCGCGCGCCTGGCCTTCATCTGCAACGTGGTCATCAACGCGCGGAAGGAGGTCATCTACGCGGTGGCCGGGGACGTGGACCTGGCCCACCGGATTGGACGGGAGTTTCTCGCGAGCCGGTGCCAGGTCGACGCCGCTCCGGCGGATATCGTCATCACCACCAACGGCGGTTATCCCCTGGATCAGAATATTTATCAGGCCGTCAAGGGCATGACGGCGGCGGAAGCGACGGTCAGGAAGGGCGGCGTGATCGTCATGCTCGCCTGCTCGAACGACGGGCACGGAGGCGAGGAGTTCTACAGGACCTTCGTGGAGGAAAAGGACCTCGGGCGAATGACCGAAACCTTCCTGAAGACGCCGAAGGACAAAACCCGCGTCGACCAGTGGGAGTCGCAGATTCTGGCGAGAGTTCTGCAGCACGCCCGCGTGATTTACATGTCGAGCGCCCCCGACGAGATGGTGAAGGCATTTCAGATGATCCCGGCCCATTCCATCGAGGAAGCGCTCAAAAAGGCGGAAGAAATACTGGGTGACCCCCAGGCGACCATCACGGCGATCCCCGACGGTATTGCGGTAATGGTCAGGGGCATGGAATAAGGCTGAAATATTTGAGAGGTGGGAGAGTTTACAGGCTCTCCCACCTCTGGTCTGATAAGGAAGGAGTGATATTGATGTCCACAGGTCTGCTTGCTTTCATCGCTCTGATTCCCATTCTCGTGGCATTGGTTCTTATGGTCGGTATGCGCATGGGGGCCATGAAGGCCATGCCCATCGCGTGGCTCACCTGCGCCGTCGCGGCGATTGTGATGTGGGATCTTCCGACGTCCTACGTCGCCGCCCTCAGCCTGCAGGGCGTGAGCAGCGCGGCGAGCGTGTTGATCATCGTTTTCGGCGCTCTGCTCATCCTGCACACCCTGCAATATTCCGGGGGCATGGAGACCATCCAGTACGGAATGCAGGGCATCAGCCGGGATATGCGCGTGCAGGGCATCATCGTCGGCTATATGTACGGCGCTTTCATCGAGGGCGCGGCGGGCTTCGGAACGCCTGCGGCGCTGGCGGCTCCTCTGTTGCTCTCTCTGGGCTTTCCTCCGATGGCCTCGGCCGTGATCTGTCTGGCCTTCAACTCCTTCCCCGTGAGCTTCGGCGCGGTGGGGACTCCCGTCCTGGTAGGGCTGGGAACCTCCATCCGCGGCGTCATGGAGGCGGCGGTGGCCTCCGGAGACTTCCAGTCCGTCGAGCACGTTCTGAAGACCATCGGGGAGGCGGTCAGCCTGTTCCACGTCCCCATGGCCTTTATCATTCCCATTTTCATGCTGGGCTTCATCACCCGTTATTTCGGGCCCAACCGCAAGTGGAGCGACGGGCTGGCGGCGTGGAAATTCTGCATTTTCGCGGCGTTCGCCTTTTCGATCCCCTATCTGCTCCTGGCCTGGATCGTGGGGCCCGAAACCCCATCCCTGGTGGGCGGGCTGGTGGGCCTGGGCATCGTCATGTACGGCGCAAAGCGCGGATTCTGCGTGCCGAAGGACGTGTGGACCTTCGGTGACGATTCCAAATGGGAGAAGGAGTGGACCGGCGAGATCTCGGTCGTTCAGGGCAGAGAGATCAAAGCCCACATGAGCCAGCTCATGGCCTGGATGCCCTACATCTTCATCGGGGCCATCCTCGTGATCACCCGCGTGGAGAGTTTGCCCCTGAAGGCATGGATGAATCAGTACGGCGTGATCGCCTTCAGAGACATTCTCGGCTACAAGGGCGTCAGCGACAACAGCATCAAGCTGCTCTACCTGCCGGGAACGGTTCCCTTCATGCTCATCGCGATTCTCGTCGTGTTCATGCACGGAATGTCCGGGGACAAGGTCGCGAAGGCGTGGAAGGATACCTTCGTCAAGATGAAGGCCGCCACGATCTCTCTCTGCGCGGCGGTGGCTCTGGTGAAGATATTTCAGGGGTCGGGCGTCAATCCTGCTTTGGCGGAGCAGGTGGCGGCGGGAACCGCGAAGTATCTGCCCTCCATGCCTCTGGCGATGGCGAGCGCGATGGCGGACATTTTCGGCTCCGTCTGGCCCGTCTGCGCTTCCTTCGTAGGGGGTCTGGGCGCCTTCATCACCGGGTCCAACACGGTATCCGACATGCTCTTCGGCATGTTCCAGTGGAACATTGCGGAGCAGCTTCACCTCTCCCGGATCGTCATCGTGGCGGCTCAGGTTGTCGGCGGCGCGATGGGCAACATGATCTGCGTCCACAACGTCGTGGCGGTCTGCGCGGTGGTCGGCCTCCTGAACCGCGAGGGGGAGATCATCAAGAAAACTTTCTGGCCCTTCATACTCTACGGCATAGTGGTGGGCGCAGTGGCCTATATCCTCCTCGGCGTCAGTTACTTCGCCTTTTGACCCGCGTTTGCCGAAAAACGGCAATGGAGTATTGAAGCCATAAATTTTTAACGATTTTTGCCTTTTGCCGACTCCCTCCCGTTCGCCGAATCATCATGCCGGTGAATGCGGGGGGAGTTTTAATGGTATAAAATAGTGTTCGATTGAGCAGATTTTTCCGCAGATAAGGAAAGGGTGTGTGTATTGTGGCAAAGAAGAAGGGACGCTTGGAATTTCTGGAAATGAAGAAGAACGGGGAGAGGGTCTCGTGGATCACGGCCTACGACTTCCCCACGGCGATGTTCGCCGAGACCGCCGGGATGGACATGATCCTGGTCGGGGACTCGCTGGGCATGGTGGTTCTGGGATACCAGGGGACCATCCCCGTGACGATGGAGGACTGTATTTCCCACTGTAAGGCCGTCCGACGCGGCGCGCCCGGCACCTTCATCATGGGAGACATGCCGTTCGGTTCGTACCAGGTCTCCGACGAGCAGGCCGTCGAGAACTCCGTGCGCTTCTTCAAGGAGGCCGAGGTGGACGCCATCAAGCTGGAGGGCGGGGTTCGCGTGGAGAGCCGCATCAAAGCCATCGCCGAGAGCGGCGTTCTGGTCTGCGGGCATATCGGCCTGACCCCCCAGAGCTCCGGCCCGATGGGCGGGTTCAAGGCCCAGGGAGTGACGCCGGAGTCCGCGCGTTACGTCCTCGACGACGCTCTGGCCGTGGAGCGTTCGGGCGCCTACGCGCTGCTGCTGGAGGGGATTCCGCCGGAGCTGACGGAGTTCATCCATAAGCGCCTCTCCATCCCGGTGTACTCGATCGGAGCGGGCCTGCCCTGCGACGGGCAGCTCATCATCTGCGGAGACATGCTGGGCCAGTTCCAGGCGTTCACGCCGAAGTTCGTGAAGAAGTACGCGAACGTGGCGGAGGTGGTGACAAACGCCTTCAGGAACTACGTGGACGACGTGAAGAAGGGACTCTTCCCCGGCGACGAACACGTATACCATATCCGCAAGGGCTGCGAGGCCGAGTACGCCGCGATGCTGAAGGAGTACGAGAAGAAGTAACGGAATCGCGCGTAAAACTTTTGTTACGACGCGGGCTCTGCGGATTCAACTGTGGAGTCCGTTTGTTTTTTCCAGGTAAAAATACGTATCCGTCGTCTTTCTCCGCCGAATATCTTTGATCTTCCGGCTCTGAAATGCCACACTTGACCACAGGCGTGCGTTGGCGTAATTTCATATTCATCATAACAGAGCATTTCAAACTGGAGGGATAACTGTATGGCTGTTCCGATGACGTTCATGAACGAAGAACTGGATCGGATGAAGCGCGAGGGTCTCTACGGCTCCATTCGTACGCTCGATGGGCCGCAGGGGGCGTGGGTGCAGATTGACGGAAAGAGGTACCTGAACCTCTGCTCCAACAACTACCTCGGCCTCGCCAACGATCCGCGCGTCCGCAAAAAGGCGAAGGACCTGATCGACAAATACGGCGTCGGTCCCGGGGCGGTGCGCACCATCGCGGGCACCATGGACCTTCACCTGGAACTCGAAAAGAAACTCGCGGAGTTCAAGGGGGCCGAGGCCGCGATCGTGGTGCAGTCCGGATTTTGCGGAAACCTGGCCGTCATGCCCACGCTGGCCGTCGAGGGGGATCTGATCTTCAGCGACTCCCTGAACCACGCCTCCATCATCGACGCCTGCCGCCTTTCCAGGGCAAAGACCCTTCGCTACGAGCATTCCGACATGGACGACCTGCGCGCCGTGCTGAAAGAAAACGCCTCTCTGCCCGGTAAAAAGCTGATCATCACCGACGGGGTGTTCTCCATGGACGGCGACGTCGCCAGACTGCCGGAGATCGTCGCCGTCGCCGAGGAGTTCGGCGCCATCGTGGCCGTCGACGACGCGCACGGCGAGGGCGTGCTGGGCAGGGGCGGGCGCGGCATCGTCGACCATTTCCGCCTGCACGGCAGGGTCGACGTGGAGATCGGGACGATGTCCAAGGCGTTCGGCGTCATGGGCGGCATGGTCGCAGGCAGCGCCGTTCTGGTGGACTACCTGCGTCAGAAGGCGCGCCCCAACCTCTTCAGCAGCGCGCTGACCGTCCCCGACGTCGCGGCCAACATCGCGGCGGTCGAGATCATGGAGGAAAGCGACGAGCTGGTCAAAAAACTCTGGGATAACGGAAACTACCTGAAAACCGAGATGAAGAAGCACGGTTTCGACGTCGGAAGCAGCGAGACGCCCATCACGCCCGTCATCATCGGAGAGGCCCAGGCCGCGAAGGACTTCAGCGCCCGGCTCTTCGAAAACGGCGTTTTCGCCACCGCCATCGTGTTCCCGACCGTCCCGAAGGGAACCGCGCGCATCCGCGCCATGGTCAGCGCCGCCCACTCCAGAGAGGACTTGGACAAAGGCATCGAGGTTTTCGTCAAAGTCGGCAAATCCATGGGGGTCGTGAAGTAGATGAAAAAGATACTGTTGACCGGTTCCAACGGTCAGATCGGCGTCGCCCTGGCGGAGCACCTGAGAAAAATTTACGGCGCGAACAACGTCACCGCGACGGACATAGCGAAGGTTCCCGGCTCCGTCTCCGAGGGCGGCCCGTTCGCGATACTGGACGTGCGCGACGGAAAGGCGATCGGCGAGCTTCTGGCCTCGACCGGCGCCGACACCCTCATTCACCTGGCGGGGCTTCTTTCCGCCAAAAGCGAGATGAACCCCCAGCTGGCGTGGGACACGAACGCGAACGGCCTCTACGCGGCGCTGGAGGCGGCGCGGGAGCACGGCTGCGCGTTCTTCTTCCCCAGCTCCATCGCGGCGTTCGGCCCTTCTACTCCCCATAAAAACACCCCGCAGGACACCATCCAGCATCCCGCCACGATCTACGGAATCGCCAAGGTCGCCGGCGAGCTTCTGTGCGACTACTATCACCTGAAGTACGGCCTGGACACGCGCGGGGTGCGCTTCCCCGGCCTGATCTCGTATACGGCGCCGCCGGGCGGCGGCACCACGGACTACGCCGTCCACATCTATCGCGACGCGGTGAAGAAAGGCAGTTACGTCAGCTACATCGGAAAGGGCACTTATATGGACATGATGTACATGCCCGACGCCCTGGACGCCGTCGTCCGGCTCATGGAGGCCGACCCCGGGAAGCTCGTGCATCGCAACGGCTTCAACATCTCCGCGATGAGCTTCGAGCCGGAGGAGATCGCCGCCTCGATTCGCAGGGTCATCCCGGCCTTCACGCTCACCTACGACGTCGATCCCGCGCGTCAGGCGATAGCGGATTCCTGGCCGGACTCCCTGGACTGCACCGCCGCCCGGACCGAGTGGGGCTTCTCCCCTGAATACGACCTCGACACCATGACGAAGGACATGTTGGAAAAACTTCCAAAAGCGTAACATGAATTGAGGAAGTACTGAATAACCAGGGGGGTTTCGGCCCCCCTGAGCTTCAATTCCACACGTCCCGGTTCAGAACGGGGCCGTCGTCGTCGTCGAAAAGCAAAAAATCGCCCAGAGCTTCCTCTCCCCAGGTGTTGAGTTCCTCGATAAGCGCGTTGGGCATGAAGCCATGACGTCGCGCGAGGGCCGACCATTCCTCCCTGCTCCAGGGTTCCGCGTTCCGCCCTTCGCGCTCCAGCAGGGCGTAGAGGACGGGCGCGTACTTCGGATCGAGCCGCTTCAACGCCGCCGCTGAAAAGGGTAAATCGGAAAAGGGCAAATCAGAAGAAGGCGAATCGGAGGGATCAGCGGCTTCCGTGGCGCTTTCTCCTTTCCGGTCTTTTGTGTCCCCGGCGACGGGCTTCGTCGGCTCATCCCGCAGTTCGTCCTGTTCGAAGATCCCGGCCAGTC